>NZ_JBIAMS010000037.1:0-74551 GCF_042874195.1 Streptomyces sp. NPDC004134
GGCGAGCGTGTTGTGGGCGCTGCTGCGTGACGGACGGACCTTCACCCCCACCCCGCCGGTCACGCACACGGCTTGACTCCATCATTGAGACTCCTCGTCCTGTCGGGTCGGGCCGGGTCGTCCGTCGGATCCCTCCGCGGCCGGTGGGGAAGGGGTCTCGGCGGCGGCGAGGACCGCGTCGACGATGTGGGTGTAGGCGCCGCAGCGGCACAGGTTGCCCGCCAGGTGGCGGCGTACCTGGTCCCGGCTGGGGCGGGGGGTGTGCTCCAGCAGTGCGGTGGCGGCCATGAGCATTCCCGGGGCGCAGTAGCCGCACTGGACCGCGCCGTGGTCGACGAATGCCTGCTGCAAGCGGCTCAGCTCTCCGGGGCGGGCGAGGTCCTCGACGGTGCGGACCGTGCCCGCGGTGCGGGCGGCCGGGGTGCGGCAGGCGCGGACCGGATGCCCGTCCAGCAGTACGGTGCACGTTCCGCATACGCCCTCGGCGTCGCAGCCCGCCTTCGTCCCGGTCAGTGCGAGCCGCTCCCGCAGCAGGCGCAGCAGTGACATTCCCGGCGGGATCTCCGCCGGTTCCCGCCCGTTGACGATCAGCGGCCCGGCCGCGCGCGCGGGCGGCTGCCCGGCCGGGGGCGCGGGGCGCTCGGGGAACAGGTCGGCGGGCAGGGGCAGGGCGGTGTGGCGGGTGCCGGTGGCGGCGTGCAGTGCGTTGCCGAGTGCGGCGGGCACGGGGACCAGGCCGATCTCGCCGATCCCGCGGGCACCGCCGGCCGGGCCGTCGGCGGTGGGGGTCTCCACCACCACGGCCTCGATGCCGGGGGCGCCGGTCATGGTGGGGATGCAGTACTCCCCCAGCCCCACGGCGTCCGGGCGTCCGGTGGAGAAGCCGACGTGTTCGGTGGTGGCCATCCCCCAGCCCTGGAGGGCCGCGCCGATGACCTGCTGCTCGCATGCCAGCGGGTTGACCGCTCTGCCGGCGTCGACCGCCACGGTCAGTCCTGCGGAGGTGATCCGCCCGGTGGCGGTGTCGACGCCGGTGGTGACCGCGGCCGCGGCGTAGGACCAGAAGGGTGTCGGCCGGGTCGAGCGGCCGGTGTGCGGATCGATCGGCGTGGTGGTGCCGTGCCCCGTCCGGCCGTGCCCGAGCAACTCACCCGGCCCCTGGAAGTGCCGGGCGAGCAGCGCGGCGTAGGACAGGTGCCGGCCCCGGGCGCCGACGGTGCCCTGGGCCATGACCACCTCCGCCTCGGTGGCGTGGAGTTCGGTGGCGGCGATGGCCCGGAGCTGGGCCGCGACGGACCGGGCGGCCGCCTGCACCGCACCGCCCACCGCGAAGGTGGTGCGCGAGGCGGTCGAGCCGCGGTCAAAGGACGGGGACGAGGTGTCGGTGTCCGCGAGGTGGATCCGCCCGGGCGGCAGCGACAGTGCCGCCGCGGCGATCTGCGCCATCGCGGTGCGGGCGCCTTGTCCGTTGTCGACGGCCGCGCAGGCGACCTCCGCGCTGCCGTCGTGCAGCAGCCGCACCGTGGCGAAGGACACCGCGGGCGCCAGCGCCGACTTCCACGCCAGCGCGTACCCGGTGGCGCGCCGTACACCCGCCGGACCCGCGCGAGGCGGCCGGCCGGGGCCGAGCTCGGTGCCGGGCTGGGGGGCGGGCCCGGTGCGGGCGGCGACCGCGTCCAGGCATGCCCGGGCGCCTACGTCCCGCATGACCTCTCCCGTCGCCGACACGTCACCGTCGCGCAGCAGGTTGTGCCGGCGCAGCTCCAGCGGGCCGATGCCCAGCTCGGCGGCGAGCGTGTCGATCTGCTGCTCGCCGGCCCAGCAGGTCTGCGGCGTACCCAGGCCCCGCATCGCCCCGGCGGGCAGCCGATTGGTGTACACGAGGCGGGCGTCGACGCGTACGTGCGGGATCCGGTAGGGCCCGGGTGAGCCGTAGCCGCAGTTGCGCAGGATCAGGGGCGCCGCGTCGGCGTAGGCACCCTGCTCGCCGACGATGGCGACCTCCCGCACGGTCAGCGTGCCGTCGCGGCGGGCGCCTGTGCGCATGCGGATCCGCATCGGCATCCGTCCGGTCGCCGAGGTGAACTCCTGGGCGCGGGTGAAGACGAGCCGCACCGGGCGGCCGGGTACGCAACGGGCCAGCAGCACGGCGGCGGGGTTGAGGGCGCGCAGGTACATCTTCGCGCCGAAGGCGCCGCCCACGTACGGCACCCGCACGGTCACCTTGTTCAGCGGGAGGTCGCACAGCTCGGCGAGCATCGCGCGCAGGGTGTGGGGCCCGGGCGTGGCCTGCCAGACCGTCAGCGCCCCGGCCGGGTCGAACCGGGCCACGACCGCGTGCGGTTCCAGGTGTGCGTGCTGCACGAAGGACGTGGTGTAGGTGTCCTCGACGACGACGTCGGCGGCGGCCAGCCCGGCCTCGGCATCGCCGGCGCGCAGCCGGAAGCGGAAGGGACTGTTGCCGTGCGGGTCGAAGCGGATGCCCAGCGCCCCGGTCAGCTCGTAGTGCCGCCAGCCGGGGTGGATGAGCCGGGCGTCGCCGGCGAGCGCCTCTTCGGGGGTGAGGAGGGCCGGCAGCGGCTCGTACTCGGCCTCGATCCGCTCGACCGCTTCCGCGGCCGCCTCCTCGGTCTCGGCGGCGACCGCGGCCACCACCTCCCCGTAGTGCCGCACCTGGTCGAAGGCGAGCGCGGGCTGGTCGCGGACGAACGGGCCGTGCCGGCGCGGCCAGTCGGCGCCGGTGACCACCGCCCTGACCCCCGGCACCCGCCGGGCCCTGCTGGTGTCCAGCCGGCGGATACGAGCGGCCGGGAGCGGGGACGTGAGCACACGTGCGGTCAGCACCCCGGGCGGCGCCACGTCCACGCCGTACTCGGCGGCGCCGGTGACCTTGGGTACCGCGTCCAGACGGGGCAGCGAGGCCCCCAAGGCGTCCGAAGCCGCCGCGTGCCGCCGGTCCTTGCCCATGTGGCCTCCCTCGGTCGGTCCGCCCGCGGATCAGCTCGGCAGCGCCGCGGACGGCCGCCGCCCCTCGCCGTCCCCGGCCTGCGCCCGGTGCAGCGTGCGTGGCCCGGTGTCCGGGTCGAGGGCCGCGCCGGGCGCATGCACGTGGTCGTGTTCACCGGGTGCCGGGGTTGGGGCGCAGTTCGGTCAGGAGTTTCAGCCCGCCGGGCTGCCCGGGGTCGGGGCGCAGCAGGTAGGAGGTGTGGGTGGGCGGTTCGCCGCGGGCGGTGAAGTCCAGCGCGGGCAGCAGTCCGCCGGTGTCGACCCCGGCGAGGTCGCGGTAGGTCTTCTCCACGTTCTCGCGGGTCAGGTCGCCTTCGGCGCAGGTGGCCTTGAGGACCTTGTGCATCACTTCCGCGGCACCGGCGCCGTGGACGACGGGCGGGTTGGGCATCTGGTCCGGCCATTTTTTCTCGAACGCCTCCAGGATGCGCGCGGGACCTTCCTGGCCGCTGGACAGAGGCGCCAGTGCCGAGGTCTGGTAGAAGTGCTCGGCCAGGGGGCCCTTCGCGCTGCCGTCCAGGAGGGAGGGCACGTAGGTGAAGGTGGAGCCGATGAAGTCGGCGTCGTAGTCGAGCGCCTTGGCGACCGAGACCGCCGAGGCGGTCTGGGTGGGGGCCGTGGTGAGCATGACGTAGTCGGCGCCGCTGCTGCGCAACGCGGAGACCTGCGCGGTCAGGTCCTTGTCGCTCGCCTTGACGACCTGGGCTGCCACCTCGCCCAGTCCGAGCTCGGCGGCCGCGTCCTCGGTGCCGGCCAGCGCGTCCTCGCCGTACTCGCCCTGGAGGTAGATGTGGCCGATCTTCTTGCCGCCCTTGAGCTTGCCGGTCTCCTGAAGCCAGTGGACGGCGTTGGACATCTCCTGCCGGTAGGTGGTGCCGGTGAGCGCGATGAGAGGACTCCGAAGGAGATTGCCGGCGAAGCTGGAGGGGACGGTGAGGACTTCGTCCTTGCCGATGCTGGGGGTGAGCGCGCTGACCATGGGTGAGCCCAGGAGCATCTGGAAGGCCAGGACGTCCGGCTCCATCTCGGTGTACTGACTCACGGCGGTCTCCGTGTTGTAGCCGTGGTCCTCGACGGCCAGCTCCACCTTCCTCCCGCACACCCCGCCCTCGTCGTTGATCTCGTCCCACTGCAGTTGCAGGCCGCGCAGCGTGTCCGTACCGCCGGCGACGAACGCGCCGGAGAGGTCGGTCAGCACGCCGAGGCTGATGGTGTCGCCGGCCACGCCCGGTGCCGCGGCGGACTGCGACGCCTTCGGCGAGCAGCCAAGCAGGACCAGCGACACGGCGGTGGAGACGGCCACGGCGGCGGGGAAAGAACGGTTCATCGGATTCCTTCCTTCGTGGCGGTGGGGCGGCGGCGCGGGCGCACCGCGGCACGGCAGGCTCCGGCCAGGCCGCCCCGGGCGAAGAGGAGTACGGCCACCACGGCGGCGCCGTAGAGGATCTGTGCGGCCACCCCGGCGCTCAGGCCGCCGGAGCCTTCGGCGGCCAGCAGCGGCAGTTGATCGCTGTAGTGGCGCAGCAGAATCGGCAGGGAGGTCACGAACGCGGCGCCCAGGACCGCGCCGAGGGGCGAGCCGAGGCCGCCGATGACGATCATGGCCATGTAGGAGAAGGCCAGTTCCACCTCGTACGAACCGGGCACCAGGCGCTGGAGGGTGAGCGCGAGCAGGACCCCGGCGGCGCCCGCGTAGGCGGCGGCGATGGCGAAGGCCGCGGCCTTGTAGCGGGGCACGTGGACGCCCATGGCGGCGGCCGCGGTCTCCCCGCCGCGGATGGCCGCGAGTGCGCGGCCGGGCCGGGTGTTGCGCAGCGAGGCGTACAGCGCGTACGCGGCGACCGCCGCCGCCAGCGCGACGTACCACAGCCTCTCGACGCGGCCGAACGGCACACCCAGGAGGTCGCCGCCGCCGTCGTCGAAGGCCAGCCCGAAGAGGTTCAGGGGCGGGGCGTCGCGGCCGTCGTAACCGCCGGTCAGGTCGGTGAGGTTGAGCAGCAGGTGCTGGCCGAGGACGACCAGGCCGAGGGAGGCGACGGCCAGGTAGATGCCCCGCACGCGCGCGGAGATCGGTGCGTAGCAGCCGCCGGCGACCCCGGCCAGGACGATGGCGCCGAGCGCGGCGAGCCCGGTGGGCCAGCCGGCGCCGGCCAGTTCGCCGGTGCCGTCGGAGGCGAGCGCGGTGTACCCGTAGCCGCCGATCGCGATGAAGAACGGGTGGGCCAGGGAGATCTGCCCGGTGTGACCGACCAGCAGATCCAGGCCGAGCGCGCCGACCACGGAAGCGGCGACCAGCAGGCCGAGGTGCAGCCAGAAATGGTCCAGGTAGAACGGGAGGGCTGCGGCGACCACCAGGGCACCGGCCGCGGCCGCCCCCCGCGCGGCAGCAGACCGCCGCCCCGGCCGCCGCAGCCCCGTCCCCGGCCCCCCGGTCCCCTGCCTCCCGGGCTCTTGCCCCCTGGTCTTCGCCTCGCCGGTCTCCGGCCGGCCGGTGCCGGTGTCCGGACCGGTCGTCGCGGTCTTCGTGGTCCTGCCGCTGCCCGCAGGGCGGTCGTCAGACACGGGCCACCTCCCGGCTGCCGAACAGCCCCGCCGGCCGGGCCAGGAGAAGGGCCATCATCAGCAGGTACGGCACGACGGAGTAGAAGCCCTGGCCGAGGAAGTCGATCCGGCTCTGGTAGCCCTGGGCGAGCACCTCGCAGGTCCCGACCAGGAATCCCCCGAGGACGGCGCCTTCCAGGGAATCGAGGCCCCCGATGATCGCGGCGGGCAGAGCGCGCAGCGCGACCGTGGCGGTGGTGGAATCCAGCCCCGGCGACGGGAAGGCGGTCAGGAACAGCACCGCGAGGGCGGCCAGCAGCCCGGCCAGTGCCCAGGCCGCCAGCGTGATCCGCCGCAGCGGGATGGCCATCAGTTGGGCCGTCTCGCGGTCCTCGGTCGCGGCCCGGGCCGCGATGCCCCAGGAGGACAACCGCAGCCAGGTGAACAGGGCCGCCACCACGACCAGGGTGACGGTGATCGCGACCGCGCGGCTCTCCGCCACGCTGAGGCCGCCGATGTCCAGCACACCCGAGCCCCAGGGGTCTTCGAGGTCGAGCACCCGTGAGCCCAGCCGCCGGTTGATCTCGGCCTGCAGCATGATGCCCGCGCCCAGGGTGACGATGGACGCGGTGACCACTGCCTGCGCCGCCACCGCGCGGGAGGTGAGGAACTCCAGGACCACGCCGATGGCGGCCGCCGCGCAGACGCCCGCCAGCACGGACAGGGCGAACGGGGCGTGCAGGTCGGTGACTTGCCAGGTGACCACCCCGGCAGCCATGACCATCCCGGGATGCGCGAAGTTCAGCACCCCGGTGGCCTTGAACACCACGACGAGCCCCAGTGCGAGCAGCGCGTAGATCGCACCGAGGGCCAGGCCACCGGTCAGGTGCGTGAGGAACGTATCCACACTCACTCCTCCCCGTCCACGCCGGACCGTCCCTGCACGCCCTGCCTGCGGCGCTGCCGGGGCGCGTCGCACCCGCCGGGCCGCCCGGTTTCTTCGCCGGTGCCGAGGTAGGCGGCGATGACCGCCGGGTCGGCGCTGACCTGCTCCGGTGTGCCGTGGGCGATCCGGACGCCGAAATCCAGCACGGTGACCGTCTGGGCCAGATCCATCACGACGTGCATGTCGTGGTCGACCAGGACCACGGTGGAGCCCAGCTCCCTGTGGCAGTGCCGGATCGTGGCCGCAACCCGGAGCTTTTCCTCCCTGTTCATCCCGGCCAGCGGCTCGTCCAGCAGCAGCACCGGCCGCTCCATGCACACCGCCCGCGCGACTTCCACGCGCTTGCGGTCGCCGTAGGACAACTCCCCGACGTCCTGGTCCAGCAGCGCCGCGATGCCCAACTGCCCGGCCAGCTCCCGCACTCTGCGGCGGTGCGCCCGCTCCTCGGCCCGCGCCGCGCGGGTACGCACCGCCGCGGCGGCGAAGGCCAGCGGCCCGCCCCGCATCAGGTGGTGCCGGCCCAGCAGGAGGTTGTCCTCGACCGACTGGTCCCCGTACAGGGCCAGGTTCTGAAAGGCCCGGGCCACGCCCAGCCCGGCCGCCGCATACGGTCGGCGGTGCGGCAGCACGCGGCCGCCGACCCGTACCGTTCCCTCGTCCGGGGCGAGGATGCCGCTGAGGACGTTCAGCAGCGTGGTCTTTCCCGCCCCGTTGGGGCCGATGATCGCGTGCACGGTGCCCCGGCCCACATCCAGATCCACCTTGCGCAGCGCCGTCACTCCCCCGAAGCGCACGGTGAGCGCCTCGGCCTTCACCAGCGACTCGGCCTTCTGTGCGGGGGCTTCCGCGGCGGCGGCAGCGGGAGCAGGTCGCGGAGCCGGGGGCCGGGAGCCGGGAGGCGTCCGGCCGGCCGTACGCACCCTCCTCGTGCCGTCCGGGCGGTTCCCTGCGGTGGCACCGAGGTAGCGGGCGGCCAGGTCGTCGCGCGCCAGTTCCTCCGCCGGGCCGGAGGCGACCACGCGGCCGGTCTCCAGCACAAGACCGGAGGTGGCGGTCTTGACCAGCGCGAGATTCTGCTCCACCAGCAGGACCGCGATGCCCTGTCCGGCGATCTTCTCCAGGTCCCGGCCGATGCGCTCGATGACCAACGGCGCCAGACCCAGGGTCGGTTCATCCAGCATCAGCAGCCGCGGACGGGACATCAGTCCCCGTCCGATGGCGAGCATCTGCTGCTCACCGCCGGAAAGGGTGGAGCCCGGCTGGCCCATCCGGGCTGCCAGTTCGGGGAAGAGGTCCAGCACGAGCTTCCGCTGCTGCCTCCGGAGCGGCTTGGGGGAGCCGAAGGCGCCGATCCGCAGGTTCTCGGCGACGGTGAGCGGGAAGATGCGCCGGCCCTCGGGTACGTGCACGACGCCGGAGCGCATCACGTCCTCCGTCTTGCCCGGCAGCGGCGCACCGTCGAACTCGACGCGGCCGCGGGCGTGGCCGCCGCGGGGCAGAGTACGGGAGATCGTCCGCAGCAGCGTCGTCTTGCCCGCACCGTTGGAGCCCAGTACCGCCACCACCTCACCGGGGCTGACCTGCAGCGACAGTCCGGCAAGGGCGTGGCCGGCGCCGCCGTAGCCCACGTGGAGGTCTTCGATGGTCAGCATCGGCGACCTCCGCCGCCCGGCGGGCCGGGCACATGAACGCCGTCAGTAGTGCTGACGAGAAGGTCGGTAGTCATGCGGGGCCTCCCGGGAGAGGCAGGAGGGAGAAGAGGGAGAAGGGGCAGCGGAGGCGATCTTCTCCGCGCGACTGGCCGGGCACGGGCGGGCCGCGCGCGGCGTACACAGGCCGTCGGGGTGGCCCGACCCGGTAGGGCAGGCACCGTATCGATCTGGTATACCGAATTGGTACTCCACTTTGGTATACCAGCGTGGGATCGGCGTCAATACCCCCGCCACGGACGCAAGTCGGTCTCCCCCGGGCGGTATGCGCCGGACCCGGTCACGGCCTGGCGGCCCACCCGGTGCCCGTCAGCAAGCGACAGGGGAGCACGTGGCGAGCGACGTGGGAGGAGGTTCGCGCGGGTCTGGCCGAGATGCCTCGACGTATCGCCGTACCGCGGGAATGGGGCGCCCTCGTCGGCAGAATCACTGGGCAAGATCCCGGCGGGCGTCGTGTGTGCGGTCCGCGACGATGGCCCCGGTGGCACATGGTCGCGCGGGTGTCAGGTCAACGCGCTCCGGTTGCGTCGGTCTCCAGGCGGATGCCGTCGCTCACGTTCTCGAACACCGGCTCGTGGAGATCCCAGTCCGCGCTGGGCGTGGAGAGGTAGATCGCGTACTCCTTCTCGCCGGGGCGTCCGAACCCCAGGTCCCGGGCGCGCCATTCGCGGGCGCGGCCCTGCCAGGTGAACTCCCAGATCGCGGCCGGCATGCCGCGGTAGGTCGTGCTCTGCATCCGCAGTTGGCGGTAGCCGGGGAGCTTTCCCTCCTCGATGGACTTGGTCTCGTTGTCCTTGAAGTGCTGCAGAGGGTCGCTGCTGGCGTAGTCGAGGGCGACGACGCGCAGGCCGGCCATTCCGGTCGGGTCGATGTACGCGATGCCCTCGCCTTCCTCCTCCAGGTCCTGGCGGGTCCAGCCGTCGGGTACGGGGAAGGAGATGTCGAACTCCTCTTCCCGCACCAGTTGGTAGCCCTCCGGGACGGGCGCGGGGGCCGGATCCGGCTTGGGCTTGGGCTTGGGGGCGGCGGTCGGGGAGTGCTTCTTCTCGGGGGTGGCGTTGCCGGAGTCCTTGCCGTCGTCGGGCAGCGCGAAGTAGACACCGGCGAGCACCGCCGGCACCGTGACGGCCATCGCCGTTGCCCAGACGCCGGTACGCCGTCCTCGTCCGCGTCCGTGCCGGACCGTGGCGGCTTCCGTTCCGTACGCCGGCGGTGGTGGCACCGGGGGCGCCGTGGCCGGAAGCTCGGGCACGGTGGGGCGTGCGTCCGCGACGGAGCCGGCGTCCGCCAGGTACCGCAGTCGCCGCTCCACCTCCGGGGCCGAGGGCCGGGCCTCCGGATCCTTGGCGAGCAGCTCCGCGATCAGGGGGGCCAGCGCCTGGCCGCCGGCCGGCTGTTCGAGTGGGTCGACGGCTATCGCGTACGCGGTTTCGAGCGGCGTGGCCCGGCGGAACGGCGGCCGCCCCTGCACCGCTTGGTAGAGGGTCGCGCCCAGGGCCCAGAGGTCGGAGGCGGGCGCCGGGTCCGCGCCCTTGAGGCGTTCCGGGGCGCAGAAGTCGACGGAACCGACCAGCTCACCGGTGCGCGTGAGGGTGGAGGTGTCCGCGACTACCGCGATCCCGAAGTCCGTCAGGACGACCCGCCCGTCGGCTCCGAGCAGGACATTGCCGGGCTTCACATCGCGGTGGAAGACGCCGGCCGCGTGCGCGGCCCGCAGCGCCGCGATCACGCCGATGCCGATTCTGACCGCCTCGGCGGTCGCCAGTGGGCCGTCCTTCTTCAGCACCTCGTCGAGCGCGGGCGCCGGCACGTACTCCATGACGATGCAGGGCAGTCCCGCGTCGTCCACCACGTCGTGCACCACCACGACGTTGGGATGCGTGATCCGGGCGGCGCTGCGCGCCTCCCGCCTCGTGCGCTCGAAGAGGGTGGCGCGTTCGGCGTCCTTCAGGTGCGGCGGCAGGTGCAGCTTCTTGAGCGCGACGTGCCGGCCGAGCACCTCGTCCTCGGCGTGCCAGACGGTACCCATGCCACCGCGGCCGATCCGCTCCAGCAAGCGGTACCGCCCCGCGATCAGCCGCCCGGGCCCGTCAGCCGCCGTGTCGTCCCCCACGTGATGCCCCTCATTCCGCGCCCGTGTACAAACTCGCGTCCGGTGTCGTGACCTTGACACGATATCCGTCCGGCCGCCGGCGACTTGGATGTACGTACAGACACGGACCGGCCGGCAGCCGCGAGTTCTGACCCGACACCGTAGACGGCCCGGCCGACGCCAAGTCCGGCGGGGCGCGGTCAGGTTGGGCCGTACGGCGCCGGACACACCCCGCCAGGGAACGCAGCACCGGGCCCGGCCGAGGACCGGGCCCGCTGCTGAGCCGGTGTCAGATCAGGCCCCAGAACTGCGCCGTGTAGTAGCTGGAGCAGATGCGGTCCGGGTAGTACGTGCCCGTGGCCCCGCACTGCCCGGCGGCCGTGCCCGGGTCGACGGGCAGGCCGTGGGCCATGCCGGAGATCGCGTACGTCTCCACCACGGAGCGGCCGGATGCGTCCTCGTACGCGGCCCGCGTCGTGCCGCCGGGCAGCGTCGTCGTCTCCGCCGGCGTCTGGCCCGTACCCCATACGTCCGTCCACTGGTCGCGCGACTCGGCCGCGTTCGCCGGCACCACCGTGGTGTCGCCGGTGCCGTGCCAGATCGCCACCCGCGGCCACGGCCCGCTCCAGCCGCCGGAGGCGGCGCGCGCCAAGTCGCCCCACTGCTGCGGGGTCTTGCCGGGCGGGACGTACATGCACGTGTACGCGTCGACGAGGCTGCGCGCACAGCCGGCCGGGATGCCCGCGGCGATGGAGCCGCCCGCGAAGACATCGGGGTACGCAGCCAGCAGCCCCGCGGTCATCGCGCCGCCGGCGGACAGGCCGGTGACGTAGACGCGGTCGGGGTCCGTGCCGTACAGCGCGGTGGCGTGATCGGCCATCTGCTTCACGGACAGCGCCTCGCCCTGGCCGCGTGCGGTGTCTCCCGACTGGAACCAGTTGAAGCAGGAGTTGGCGTTGTTGACGCTCGTGGTCTGCGGGTAGACCACGGCGAAGCCGTGTGCGTCGGCCAACTCGGCCCAGCCGGAATGGCCGTGGTAGTCGCTCGCACTCTGCGTGCACCCGTGCAGCGCGAGCACCAGCGGCGCGCCGGCGGACAGGCCGTCGGGCACGTAGGCGTACATGGCGAGGTTGCCGGGGTTGGAGCCGAAGCCGGTGACCGGCGTGAGGGCGGCAGCCGAGGCGCTCGCCGGCGCCGCGAACATCCCGGCGACCAGGGCGAGCAGCGCGAACAGCACCGCCCGGGGGCGAGCACGGGTACGGTCACGAACCGCCATGGGGTTCTCCCGTCGTGAGGGGGGTGTAGGACGGGCACCCGGCCAGGCCGTCCCTGTGCCGGGTGCCCGGTCTCGCACGCTAGGCACGCACCGCGGCCACGCCATCGGAGAGGCCGCACACACCTGCCGGCTCCGGCCTGTGGCCGGACTCCACCACCCGGTCAGGCCGTACGGCGCGGCACCACCGGAGCCGACGAACGCGCTGTCAGCGCGCGCCCCAGCGGAGAACCCGTCCCGGATGCCGTGGCCGGCGGGGTCAGCGCACCGCAGGCGGTCGCAGCCTCAGATAGCCGGCCACCGCGGAGACGAGCAGGATCACACAGCAGGCGAACACCAAACCGGCGTCACGCACGCCCAGTTCGACCGTCAGGGCGCCGACCCCGACCACCGGCAGCGAGATCCCCACGTAGGCGAAGACGAAGAAGGCCGAGAGGGTCGCGCTCCGCTGGAGCTCCGGCGCCGCCGAGCCGATCAGCGTGAGGCCCGCGCGGAAGGACAGGCCCTGTCCCACGCCGCCGGTGACCGCGCCGGCCACGAGGATCGGCAACGACTCCACCAGCAGCGAGACCCCGAGGAGCAGGAGGCCCAGGACCAGCACCACACACCCCAGGGGCAGCGCCTTGACCGGGCCGACGCGGCCCATGAGCAACTGGCCTGCGGTCGAGGCACAGAAGACGGAGAAGACGACGGCGCCGACGACCGCGAGGTTCTGCACGCCCAGGACCGTCGCCATGAAGTCCGCGGCGACCGCGGTGAACACCCCCAGCATGGAGAAACCGGCGAAGGCCGCCAGCGCGGAGGGCACGAAGACCCCGCGGACGCCGGGAGGGATCGTCATGCCCTGGGGCCGCAGGGAGGGCCGGGGACGGCGGCGGTGCACCGTCTCGGGAAGCATCCAGATGACCGCGGCGGCGACCGCCAGGAGCGACAGGTGCACGAGGTACGGCAGCTTCAGCGGCCAGGGCGCGTACTGGGCCAGGAGGCCGGAGAGGAGGGGCCCGAGGCCGAGTCCGCCCATGTTGGCGGCGGTCGCCGCGAAGGCGGCGCGGGCGCGGCGCCCCGGCGGCGCCAGGTCCAGGACGGCCGCGGTGGCGGTGCCGCTGAACAGGCCCGCGGAGAAGCCGGAAAGGACCCGGCCGACGAAGAGTTCGGGCAGCCCCTGCTCGAACACGAAGAACAGGGCGCTCCCCCCGGCCAGGGCCGCGGCACACAGCAGGATCGGCCGCCGGCCCAGGATGTCGGAGAAGTCGCCGGCCACCAGCAGGGCAACGATGACGCCCACCGCGTAGACGGCGAAAACCACCGTGACGATCAGCTCGGAGAATCCGATCTGCTGCCGGTAGAGCCCGTACAGCGGGGTCGGCAGCGTCGTGCCGAGCATGCCCACCGCGAAGGCACCCGCCGCTGCCGGATATCCCGGCCGGCGGGCCGGTGGGCGGCGGTGGAGCTTGCGGTCGGCCACGCTTCACCTGACGCCGATGCCCGCTACGCCGGCCCTTGCCCTGTGGCTTCCGCTGTCCACCGTGGTGTTCCTCAAGGGCCGCCTCTCGCGATGAAGTGAATCGACCTGCCAAAGGGAATTCGCACCGCCTGCCTAGCCCACGGAGCCGGAAAGTCCGCGGAGGCGCGCGTTCAGCTCACCCCGACGGAGGCACACCACCGGCGTACGACGGCGGTGGCGGCGGCAGTCGTGGAGTTCGGCGTGGGGCATGCGCGGGTGGACTGGCGGCCGCCGCTGCTTCCGGCCGGCACCGTCGCCGGCTTCAGCGGCGCGCGCGCCTGGCCACGATGACGTGGGCACCGGCCAGGCTGAGGGCCGTGTTCAGCTCGGGCGGGCACGGCTTGTCCGTGATCAGGGTGTCGAACCCGTGCAGCTCGCAGACGCGGTGCACGGCCGTGCGACCGAGCTTGCTGGAGTCCGCGAGCACGTAGCGGTGCGCGGCATTGGCGAGCATGACGCGCTTGGTGGCCACCTCGTCGAGGTGGAAGTCGGTCAGGCCGTACTCGGCGACTCCCCCGGAGCCGATGAAGGCGGTGTCGGCGCGCAGGTCGCTGAAGAACTCCACGGCCCGGACGTTGGCGCAGGCCAGGTCGCCCGCGCGCACCCGCCCGCCGCTGACCAGCACCTCGACCCCGGGCCGGGTGCTGACCTCCGCGGCCACGAGCAGGGAGGGGGTGGCGATGACACCGGCGTGGTCGGCGGGCAGGGCGCGCGCCACCTCCAGGGCGGTGGTTCCGACATCGATGACCACGGTCTGGTGGGGCTTGATCAGAGCTGCCGCGGCCTTGCCGATCGCGGCCTTCTCCTCGGCGAGGATGCCGCTGCGTTCCGCGAAGGACGCCTCCTCCCCGACCGGTTCCTGGCGGCTGGTGGCGCCGCCGTGGACCCGGGTGAGCTCGCCGCGCCGTTCGAGGAGGGCGAGATCCCGGCGGATCGTCTCCTGGGAGACGCCGAGCAGGGTGGTCAGGTCCTCGGTGGTGACGAACTTGAGCCGGGAGATCTCGGCGACGATCTTGCGGTGTCGCTCGGCAGCGAGCACGACTCACCCCTTGGATACGTGACCGTTTTTGTGGAGCTGTGACTGCATCCTACGGCTGCGCCACGCCGACGCCGGACCGAGCGTCCGGGCTCACGCACGGACAATGCCCGCGACGCCCTCTTGACTATGCTCGGGCACGGATCCACAATCACAGGAATTCTCAGTCAGAAATCCACATGAACGGTCAGGCGGTCGAGCTATGGCAGACGTAGAGGCACGTCCCCCGGGAGCGGAGCCTGCGGGTCGGGACGGCGGCCGGCCCCAGCAGCGGATGGCGCGCGAGCTGGGCTGGTACGCCTCGTTCTCCGTGGCCTTCGGCTTCGTCTCCATCGCCACCGGGATCTTCACCACCTACGGGGCCGTCCTGAGCACCTCGGGCCCGCGCGGCATCTGGGCCTGGCCGATCGCCGTGGTCGGCCAGCTCTCCATCGCCCTCGTCTTCGGCGCCCTCGCGGCCAGGATCCCGATCAGCGGCTACTCCTACCAGTGGGTGTCGCGGATCGTCGGGCCCGTATGGGGCTGGATCATGGGCTGGGTCTCGTTCGCCTTCCTGGGGGTGGTCCTGGTCGCCGTGGACTACACCATCGCCTCGACCATCCTCCCGGAGCTGTTCCAGTACGTGGGCACCACACAGAACGCCTGGGTGATCACGGCCGTCGTGGTGCTTCTCCAGGCCGTCCTGGTGGCCGCCTCGACGCGGTTCACCCACCGGGTCAACAGCACGGCGGTGACCGTGCAGCTCATCGGCATGATCGCCCTGACCGTGCTGCTCTTCGTCGTCGGCGCCCTGACCGGCAAGCTGGACTTCGGCCATCTCTTCGAGGCCGGTCCCGTTCCCGAGAGCGGGTACTACGCGCTGGGCGGTGCCACCGAGGCGGGTCCCTTCGCCCTGGCGTTCCTGCTGGGCGCGTTCACCATCGTCGGGTTCGAGTCGGCGGCGAACCTGGCGGAGGAGACCAAGAACCCGGCCCGCGTCATCCCCAGGGCCATGGTGCAGGCCGTGATCTCCCTGGGCGTGCTCGGCCTGCTCTTCCTGGTCGCGATCACCGCCGCGGCCGGGCGCGTCGACGGCGTCGGCGCGTCGGACACCCCGGTGGCCACCGTGATCACCGCCGTGCTCGGCTCGGTCGTGGGCAAGATCCTCCTGGTCCTGGTGGTGATCTCGATCTTCTCGTGCGGGCTCGTGATCACCCTGAGCGGCACCCGGCTGGTGTACGCGATGTCCCGGGACGAGCGCTTCCCCGGCTGGCAACTGCTGCGCCGCATCCACCCGCGTACCGCGACGCCGCTGAACGCCTCGGTGTTCATGATGCTGATCGCGCAGATCATCCTCGCGGTATTCTCCCAGTCCACCGACGCGCTGTTCGAGCTGTTCTCCGCCGGCACCCTGCTGCCCGCCCTCATCTACGCGGGAACCGTCGCGATGTACGCGGCCAAGCGCCGCTCCCTGCCGCCGTCCCGGGGGTTCACGCTGGGCCGCTGGGAGATCCCGGTCCTCGTCGTCGCGGCCGTGTGGCTGGTCTACGAGCTGCTGATCTTCCGCGACGCCTCGTTCCGGGCCCCGTGGATCTACGTGCTGGTCCTCTTCGCGATCGGCGCCGTCTACTTCGCCGGTCTGCTGCTCCGCAACGGCCGGGCCGGCCTGACGATGCCCGACCTGGCCGACGTCGACCGGTCGCTGGACACGGCCGACGCCTCGATTCCGCGGCCCAAGGCCGCGGAAGGGAACGCGCGATGAGCGCGATCCTCGCCATCGACCAGGGCACCTCCGGCACCAAGGCCATCGTCGTCGACGCCGAGGAGGGGATCGTCTCGATCGCCGAGGAGACGATCCGCCCGGCCTACCTCCCCGGCGGAGGCGTCGAGCAGGACCCGCGGGAACTGCTCGGCTCCGTCCTCAACACCGGCCGCCGTGCCGTCCGCGAGGCCGGCCGGCCGATCGACTGCGTGGCCCTGGCCAACCAGGGCGAAACCGTCCTGGCCTGGGATCCGGCCACCGGAGCACCGCTGTCCCCGGCCCTCGTCTGGCAGGACCGGCGGGCGGAGTCCGTCTGCGCGGAACTGGCCGACCGGGCAGACGACATCGCCCGGCGCACCGGGCTCGTTCTCGACCCGTACTTCTCCGCCCCCAAGATGGCCTGGCTGCGCCGCCACCTCACCCGCGAGGGGGTGGTGACGACCACCGACACCTGGCTGGTGCATCACCTCACCGGCGAGTTCGTGACCGACGCCGCCACCGCGAGCCGCTCCCTCGTCCTCGATCTCGACAGCGCCACCTGGGACGACGAGTTGCTCGACCTGTTCGGCCTGGGCGGCGAGCGCCTTCCCCGGATCGTCGCCTCCGACGAGATCGCCGGCACCACCCGGGCCTTCGGCCCGGCGGTGCCCGTGGCGGGCCTCGTCGTCGACCAGCAGGCGGCACTGGTCGCCGAGGGCTGCCTGGAGCCGGGCGCCGCGAAGTGCACCTACGGAACCGGGGCGTTCCTGCTGGCCAACACCGGCCCGAACCCGGTGCGTTCCGGCGCCGGACTCACCACGTCGGTGGCCTGGCAGCGGCACCGCGAGACCACGTACTGCGTGGACGGGCAGGTCTACACCGTCGCCTCCGCGGTGCGCTGGCTGGAAGACCTCGGCCTCGTACGGTCCGCGACCGAACTGGACACGCTCGCCGCCGCCGATACGGAAGGGGTGCTGTGCGTCCCCGCATTCGCCGGTCTTGCCGCCCCGTGGTGGGCCCCGGACGCCACCGCCTCCTTCACGGGCATGACGCTGGCAACCCGCCGCGAGCATCTCGTCGCCGCGGTGCTGCAGGGCATCGCGGCGCAGGTCGCCGAGTTGTGCAAGCTGGTGGCCGGCGACATCGGCAGGCCGCTGACCCGGCTGCGCGCGGACGGCGGTCTGACCAACTCCGCCGCCCTCATGCAGGCCCAGGCCGACATCGCGCAGATCCCCGTGGACGTCTACCCGCACGGCCACGCCACTCCCCTGGGCGCGGCCGCCCTGGCGCGCTGCGCCCTCGATCCGGCGCTCAGCCTCGAGGAGGCAGTGGGCGACTGGCGGCCCGCCACCGTCTACGAGCCACACTGGTCCCGGGAACGCGCCGAGGAGTTCCGTATCGCGTGGGCCGCCGCGGCCGAAGCCGCCAAGGGAGACCGCACATGACCGCCACCCCCCCTCGTCCGCACGACGGCGTCTTCGACGTCGCGGTGATCGGCGGAGGCATCGTCGGCGCGGCCATCGCCCGCGAGCTGTCCGGATACGACCTCGCCGTCGCCCTGCTCGAAGCCCGCGACGACGTGGGCGACGGCACCAGCAAGGCCAACACCGCCATCCTCCACACCGGATTCGACGCCAAGCCCGGCACCCTGGAGTCCGGACTGGTCGCCCGCGGCTACCGGTTGCTCGGCGCGTACGCCGAGGCCACCGGCATCCCCGTGGAACGCACCGGAGCCATCCTGGTGGCGTGGACCGGCGAGGAGCTCGACGCGCTGCCCGGGCTGAAGGAGAAGGCCGAGGCCAACGGCTACGGGCACTGCCGGATCGTCGGCCCCGACGAGGTCTACCGGGATCTCCCCGACCTCGGCGAGGGCGCGCTCGGCGGGCTGACCGTCCCGGACGAGGCCATCATCTGCACCTGGACCACCAACCTCGCGCTGGCCACCGACGCACGGCAGCGCGGTGCCACCATCCTGCTCCGGCACGCCGTCACCGGCGTCGACGCGGGAGACGAGGCGACCACCCTGCACACGGCGGCCGGTGACGTACGGGCCCGCTGGGTCGTCAACGCGGCCGGCCTCGGGGCCGACCACATCGACCGCCTCCTCGGTCACGACCGCTTCACGGTCACCCCCCGCCGCGGCGAGCTCTTCGTCTTCGACAAGCTGGCCCGCCCGCTGGCGAACAAGATCATCCTTCCGGTGCCCTCGTCCCGCGGCAAGGGCGTGCTCATCGCCCCGACCGTCTACGGCAACGTGATGCTCGGCCCCACCGCCGAGGACCTCACCGACCGCAGCGCCACGGGCACTTCGGAAGAGGGCTTCGACTTCCTCCTCAGCAAGGGCGCGCGCCTGATGCCGCGTCTGCTCGCAGAAGAGGTCACCGCCAGCTACGCGGGGCTGCGCGCCGCGATCGACCACCACGACTACCTCATCGAGACCGAACCGCGGCAGCGCTACGTCCTCGTCGGCGGCATCCGCTCCACCGGGCTGACCGCGGGCATGGCCATCGCCGAGCACGTCCGCGGGCTGCTGGCAGACGCCGGCCTGGCCATGCGGGCCCGCGACGCACTGCCCGAGCCGCCGCGGATGCCCAACATCGGCGAAGCCTCCCCGCGCCCGTACCAGGACACCGGCCTCATCGCCCGCGACCCCGCCTACGGCACCCTCACCTGCTTCTGCGAGCGGGTCACCGAGGGCGAGATCCGCGACGCCTGCCACGCCGCCGTACCCGCGCGGACCCTGGACGGCCTGCGCCGCAGGACCCGCGCCATGAACGGCCGCTGCCAGGGCTTCTACTGCGGCGCTGCCGTCGCCGCCCTGTACGAGCGGCACCAGACCCACGACGGCTGCCACCACCACAGCGGGGACGACCGATGACGCACCAGCCGCCTCTGACCACCCCCGACGTGCTCGTGATCGGCGCCGGCCCCGCCGGGCTGACGGCTGCCGCCGAGCTGGCGGCAGGCCGGGCCGGCAAGGTCCTCGTCGTCGACCGCGAGCCGGCCGCCGGCGGCGTCCCCCGGCACAGCGACCACACCGGCTACGGGCTGCGCGACCTTCACCGCGTGCTGTCCGGGCCCGCGTACGCTCGCCGGCTCGTCGACCGGGCCGCCGCGGCCGGGGCCGAGATCCGTACGCGTACCACCGTGACCGGCTGGTCCGGCGCGGACACGGTCGAGGTCACCAGCCCCGAGGGCCGCTACCGCATCCGGGCCAGGGCGATCGTGCTGGCCACCGGCGCACGGGAGCGCCCCCGCACCGCACGCCGCATCCCCGGAGACCGGCCCGAAGGGGTCCTCACCACCGGGCAGTTGCAGAATCTCGTCCACCTCCACCACCGCCCCGTCGGCAGCCGCGCCGTGATCGTCGGCGGCGAACTCGTGAGCTGGTCCGTGGCCCTCACCCTCCGCGAAGCGGGCTGCACCCCCGCCCTGATGATCAGCGAGCACCCGAAGGCGGAGTCCTACGCCGCGTTCAACGCCGCCGGGCGGACGGCGCTGCGCGTGCCCGTGGCCACCCGCACCCGCGTCACCCGCGTCATCGGCAAGAACCGCTGCGAGGCCGTGGAGATCGAGCACCTCGACACCGGCCGCCGCCGCACGGTCGCCTGCGACACCGTGGTCTTCACCGGCGACTGGATCCCCGACCACGAACTGGCCCGCGCGGCCGGCCTCACCCTCGACCCCGGCACCCTCGGCCCGCTCACGGACACCGCGCTGCGCACCAGCAGCCCCGGGATCTTCGCCGCCGGAAACCTCCTGCACCCGGTGGACACCGCGGACATCGCCGCCCTCGACGGCCGCCACGTCGCCGAACAGGTCCGCCGCCATCTGCACGGCGAACCCCGGCCGGCCGAGGGCGTACGCCTGATCGCGGACGCCCCGTTCCGCTGGATCTCGCCGCAAGTCCTGCGCCCCGGCGATCCGGCACCGCCGCACGGCCGGCTGCTGCTGTGGACGGACACCTTCGTCCGCTTCCCCAGGATCACCGTCCGGCAGGACTCCGGAACCGTCGCCACCCGCCGGCTCCCCTGGCCGGCCGCCCCCGGCCGCGCTTTCCGGATCCCGTCGGCCGTGCTGGACGGCGTCTCGCCCACGGGCGGCCCGGTGCACATCGGCGTGCGGTAGCCGTCCGGCGGCGCTCGGCCCGGCGGAGCCGGGACCGGCTCCGCGGACCACCGCGTCGAGGGAGTTCGGCGCGGCAGGATACAGGTCGACGTGGTGGCCGCGGGCGAGCAACGCACGGGTCGACGGGGGGCGCGGGCTTTCTCCGCGGCCGGGGTGGGGCCGCCGCGACAATGACGCGGTGAGCGGTTCTTGCATCAAACCTCATTTGACGTGTCTGCACGGCAGCGGGCGGGAGTTGGGCCACGCGGTGGTGGAACGGGCGGTGGAGCGTGCCGCCGGGGTGTCGGACACCGCGCCGCTGCCGGTCGGGCCGCCCGTACACGTACTGGTGGTGCACACCGGGCGGTCGGCGAACCTGCGTTGGTCCGCGGACGGGGCGGCACGCCGTGAGCGGTTCCACTCCGGGGAGGCGCTGATCAACCCGGCGGGGTGGGCCTCGCGGCCGCGCTGGCAGGAGGACGTCGAGCTGCTGTTGCTGGGGATGGAACCCGCGTGGCTGGAGCAGATGGCGGCGGAGGACGGCCGCCGGGGGCGGTTCGAGCTGGTGCCGCGCTTCCACTTCACCGACCCGCTGCTGACGATGCTGATGGAACGGCTCGCATCCGAGTACGCGCGCCCCGGCCCGGCCGACTCGCTCTACGCGCAGGCGCTGGTGCAGGCCGCGGCCGCCGTGGTGGTGCGGCGGGCGAGCGAGGGACGGGGCACCGCGGCGCGGGACGGCGCGATGCCGTCGCGGCGGCTGGCGCAGGTCATGGACTACATCCACGCCAACCTCGCCGAGCGGATGGCCTTGGCGGAACTCGCCGCGGTCGCGGGCGTGAGCACCTCCCACTTCACCCGGCTCTTCCGCGCCTCCACCGGGCAGTCCCCGCACCAGTTCGTGCTCCAGCAGCGGCTGGAACGGGCACGCCGCGCGCTGCTGCACACCCGGCGGCCGATCGCGGACATCGCGACCGAGGCCGGCTTCGCCGACCAGAGCCATCTCACCCGGATGATGCGGCGGCACGGCGGGATCACCCCGCAGATGCTGCGGGAGGGCGCGGGCTGACGGCATCCGCTCTGCCTCGGGTCGGCGTGCCGGGCGGGGTACGCCGGTGACGGGTGAGCGGTTCGTTCCACGGGTGCGCTGATCGTTCAAGAACCGCGCCCCGTGCTGCGGCGAGGGTGGTGGCGTGACCCGGACCACCGGGCCGTACCACCCGTGCGACACCGCAGGAGACCGCCATGGCGTACCCCCCGGACAACGCGCTCAGCGGCAAGGCCGCCTTCGTCGGCGGCGCATCGCGCAATCTCGGCGCCCTGATCAGTACGGCCCTGGGCGCCGAGGGCGCGCTGGTCGCCGTGCACTACAACAGCGACTCCTCCCGGGCCAGGGCCGAGGAAGTGGTCGCGCGGATCGACGGCGGCCCCGGCGAAGCCTTCGCCGTCCAGGCCGACTTGACCAGGCCCGCGGAGGTCGAGCGCGTCTTCGACACCGTCGTCGACCGCTTCGGCAGGCTCGACTACAGCGTCAACACCGCCGGCATGGTGCTGAAGAAGCCGCTGGCCGAGATCACGGAGGAGGAGTACGACCGGTTGTTCGCGGTCAACTCCAAGGCGGCGTTCTTCGTGATGCGGGAGGCCGCACGGCGGATCGAGGACGGCGGGAGGATCATCACGGTGCTCACCTCCCTGCTCGCCGCGTACACCGGTCTGTACTCCGCCTACGCCGGGAGCAAATCCCCGGTCGAGCACTTCACCCGGGCACTCTCGAAGGAGCTCTTCGGCCGCAACGTCTCGGTCAACAGCATCGCGCCCGGGCCGATGGACACCCCGTTCTTCTACCCGGCCGAGGACTCCGACTCCATCGCGTACCACAAGTCCTCGGCCATGAACGGCGAGCTGACGAGGATCGAGGACATCGTCCCCTGGATCCGCCACCTGCTCACCGACGGCTGGTGGGCCAACGGCCAGACGCTGTTCCTCAACGGCGGCTACACGACCCGCTGAAGGCCGGGCGGGCCGGCGACCACCGCTGCCCGCCGCCCACGGCCCAGCCGGCCGGCACACACTCGCCCACGACCCACGGGAGTCATTCATGTCCGCGCGGACCCTCGACCCGGCGGTGGCGGTCTTCGTCGCCGCCGTCAACGCCGGCGACCGCGGCGCGTTCTTCGCCGTGCTCACGGACGACGCCACGATGTCCGACGACGGCACCGACTACGGCCTCGTGCCCTGGACCGAGCGGGAGATCTTCTCGGCGGAGGGCCGCATGGACATCGAAACCGTGTCCCCCGACGGCCGCTCCCTGCTCGCCACGTACACGAACACCACGTGGGGCACCATGCACACCCGCTGGACCTTCACCATCACCGACGGCAAGATCAGCCACTTCGAGACCGGTCAGGCGTGATCTGCGCTGCGGGCGTCGGCGGGTGACGCGGTGGCGAAGCCGACTGCGGTCTGCACCCGGGCGGAGAGCAGCGGGTGGGGCGTTGCTGGTCTCCGCCTGGCTGGGTGTCTTCTAGAAGAACGAGCTGTCGCCGCCCAGTTGGACCGCCTCGTAGTACGCCTCCGCCGCGTTCACGCAGGTGAGGTGGGAGAGGCGGGAGCTGTCGCGGTCGTCGCAGATGCGGCGCATCTCGGTGCGGAAGCGGCCGTCGATCCAGTTCTTGGTCTCGCGGGTGGGGCTCAGCTTCAGCTCGTGATCGGCGCCGTAGTTGCGGTAGCCGAAGTCGTGGAGGACGCACGCGGGGCGGAACACCTCGCTGTACGGGGCGTAGCCGGTGGGGACGGAGCAGCCGTCGTTCGTCCAGTTGAACGGGGGGACGTGCGGAGTTTCGGCGAACTCCGCATAGGTGAGGTTCATGATGGCGTCGGCCTGCTCGCGCAGCGTCGGCGCTGCTGCGGGAGCGGAGTCGGTGCCGGTGCCGGCGGCCTCGGCCGTCGTGGCGCCGAGGGTGGCCGCTGTCAGGAGGGCCAGGGTGGCGGCCGCTGTCGACAGCTTCGCACGCAGGATGCGGCTGATCTTGTTCATGCCGGGAGGGTGCGCACCGGTGCCGCGATCATGCGGGGCTGGTCACGAATCCGCCCGTACGGGTCCGGTGGACCGCCCGGTCGGCCGAAGCGGGGCCCGCCCGGCGCGGAGGGCCCGTTCGCCCCCGCGCCGGGCAGGCGCCGGTTTCGGTCAGGGAGCGTCGAGGGACTCCTCGAGGCCCTTCATCTCCTCGTCCTGGACCTCCTGCACCAGACGCTGGCCGGTCTTGTCATCGATGCCCTCGCAAGCCTCAGGCTTGTCTTCGAGGGCGCCTTCCTTGCCCGCCGCGACGTCCTTGAACCCCTTGCTGATGGCCTCCTTGCAGGCTGCCTCATCCCCCTCGCTGTCGCTACCACAACCGGTCACGGCGAAGGTCAGTGCCGCCGCAGCCGCAACAAGAGCGGATACACGGGCAGTGCGCTTGTGCATGATTCCCCTAGCAAATACGTGTTCGGACCGGTGAATCCTGTCCGACCACGGCGGCCCGTGTCTTCCGGTGTGACTGTTTGGTGACCTGACCGGGACACGATCACAAGGATTCGGATCGTCAGGTTCGAAGAGCCGGCTGTTCTACGCGTGTCACTCGAACGGCCCGGCCCGGCGAGTCCGGCCTACGTGCCTGCCAGAGGCTGGTATCACGGCATTTACCCCCGTGGGAGGACCTGTATGGCCACGCCCGATCCCAGCGACCGCGCCGACTTCGAGGCCGCCGACCGCGGTTTCCTCGCCGGCCCCGTCGAGCGGCAGGTCACTGCCGCGGACGGACGGGTGGTGTGGGACTTCGACGACACCGCCTTCCTTGGTTCCCTTCCCAATGGCAACCATCCCGACACCGTGAACCCCAGCCTGTGGCGGCAGGCGAAGCTGTGTGCGCGGGCCGGGCTGTACGAGGTGGCCGAGGGCGTGCTGCAGGTGCGCGGGTACGACCTGTCGAACATGACCCTGATCGAGGGCGGCCAGGGGGTCGTCGTCGTGGATCCGCTGATCTCGCGGGAGACCGCCGCCGCCGCGCTGGCCCTGTACCGCGCGCAGCGCGGCGACCGGCCCGTCACCGGCGTGGTCATCACGCACTCGCACCTCGACCACTTCGGCGGCATCCTCGGGGTCCTCGACCCGGACGCGGACGCGGACGTGCCGGTCATCGCCCCGGCCGGGTATCTGGAGCACGCCGTGGCGGAGAACGTCTACGCCGGCACCGCGATGCTGCGCCGCGGCTTCTACTACGGCGGCATGAATCTGGAGCGCGGCCCCGCCGGGCTGGTCGGCATGGGGCTGGGCTTCACCGCCTCCACCGGTACGCCCGCGCTGCTGCCCGCCACCCTTGACGTCACTCACACCGGGCAGACCGAGACCGTCGACGGGGTGCGGTTCGTCTTCCAGATGACGCCCGGCACCGAGGCACCGTCGGAGATGAACTTCCTGCTGCCCGACCACCGCGCGCTGTGCATGGCCGAGAACGCCACCCACAACCTGCACAACATCCTGACCCTGCGCGGTGCCCTCGTCCGCGACGCCCGCGTGTGGGCCCGCTATCTCGACGAGGCGCTACGGCTCTTCGCCGCCGGCGCCGACGTGCTGTTCGCCTCCCACCACTGGCCGACCTGGGGGCAGCGGGCGATGCACGACTTCCTCACCGAGCAGCGGGACCTGTACGCGTATCTCCACGACCAGACCCTGCGGCTGGCCAACCAGGGCTACACCGGCACCGAGATCGCCGAGATCATCGAAATGCCGCCGTCGCTCGCCGCCGCCTGGCACACGCACGGCTACTACGGCACCGTCAGCCACAACGTCAAGGCCATCTACCAGCGCTATCTCGGCTGGTACGACGGCCACCCCGCCTCGCTGTGGGAGCACCCGCCGGCCGAGACCGCCAAGCGCTACGCCGAGTGCATGGGCGGCGTCGACGCCCTGGTGGCCAAGGCCGGCGCGTACGCCGAGGACGGCGATCTGCGCTTCGCCGCGCAGCTCCTCAAGCACGCGGTCTTCGCCGACCCCGCCCACACCGGCGCCAGGAACACACTCGCCGACGTCTTCGAACGGCTCGGCCACGGCGCCGAGTGCGCCACCTGGCGCAACTGCTATCTCGTCGGCGCCCGCGAGCTGCGCGAAGGCGTCAGCCGGACCGACATCGCCGCGAGCAGCCTGATGGCCGCGCTCAGCGTGGAGCAGCTTCTCGACTCCGTCGCCATCGTCGTCGACGGCCCCCGGGCGTGGGATCTCCACCTCACCCTGGACTGGCACGTCACCGATCTCGGCGAGCACCACCGCGCCACGCTCTCGCACGGCGCCCTCACCCACCACCGCCTCGACGGCCATCCCGCGGAGCCCGCCGACGTGTCGCTGACGCTGACCAAGGCCCAGTTGCTCGCGCTGCTGGCGGGCGAGGATCCGGAGGACATCGAGCACACGGGCGACCTTGGCGTGCTGCGCACCCTGCTGTCCGTCCTCGACAAGCCCGACCCGGACTTCGCCGTCGTCACCCCCTGAGGTCGCGCGGGATCAGCCCGCGGGCGGCGGGCCCCAGCCGCCCTGCGGCTGCTGCGGGGGCGGCGGGGCGCCGTAGGGCTGCTGCGCCGGGTACGCGGGGGGCTGGTGCGCGGTGTGCCGGGTCGAGCCGCCGGGGCCGCGGTCCAGTACGCCGCAGGCCACCGCGCCGATCATGAGGCCGATGCCGAGGTACGAGCTGGACTCGCGGATCTGCTGGAACTCGATGCTCTCCACGTCGGAACGCTCGGCGATCATCGGCATCGCGAATCCCTGCACGAGGAAGTACAGGCCGCAGACGAACAGCAGCCATCCGAAGATTTTCATACGCGGCACCCTACGTCGCACACGCGCGTTACCAGGCCGGATTCCGCTTCCCGAAGTCCGCGCGGACGCACCGGCGTTCAGGCTATGTCGCCCGCCCAGGCCCAGCGCCCCGGAGAGCCGGGCGCGGGGACGTACGTGGCGCGGCCGCCGGCGCCGAAGCGGCCCAGCTCGGTGGGCAGCGCCGCGCCCGCGGCGGTCTCCGCCGCGGTCCAGCCGGTGATGTCGAGCAGCAGCCCGTCCAGGGGGCCGCCGACCAGCTCCGCGTAGTCCCGGCCCGGCCGCGGCCCCGGGTGCGGATCGTCGTGTTCCGTGCCGTACACCCGGCCGCGCAGCAGCTCCTCGTCCCTGTCCATGACCCCAGCCTCTCAGCCGCCACTGACACTCCGCCCCGGCCGGAGCGGCCTGCGCGGCCGGCGCCGTGCGTGGCCCTGCCGGACCACCCGGGGCCGCGCGGGGCCGGGAAGCGGCCCGTATGCTGCCTGCATGGCATGCCGAATCACCGAACTGGTCATCGACACCGCCGATCCCGAGCGGCTCGCCGTGTTCTGGAGCGAGGTCCTCGGTTACGTCGAGCTCGGCCGGGAGGACGACGGCACCATCGAGATCGGGCCGCCCGACGCCGGTTTCGGGGGCCCGCAGCCCACGCTCGTCCTGAGCGCGAACAGCGATCCGCGCCGGGGGAAGCTGCCCCTGCACATCGACGTCAACGCCACCGACCGCGACCAGGATGCGGAGCTGGAGCGGCTGCTGGCGCTCGGGGCCAGGCGCGTCGACATCGGCCAGACGGGCGAGGAGAGCTGGTACCCGCTCGCCGACCCCGAGGGCAACGAGTTCTGCCTGCTGCGCTCCCGGGTGCGGCCCGTGGGCTGACGCCCTCCGTGCCCGCTCCGGCCGTCAGGCGTCGAAGCGGCTGCGCGCGTCCTCGATGTGGCCCAGGTACTGCTGGGTCCAGTCGCACATGGCGTCGACCGTGCCCCGCAGGGCGCGGCCGGGCTCGGTGAGGGTGTATTCGACGCGCGGCGGGACCGTGGGGTAGACCTTCCGGTCGACCAGGCCGTCCCGCTCCAGCGTGCGCAGGTTCTGGGTGAGCATCTTGTGGCTGACGCCCTCGACCTCCCTGCGCAGCTCGCTGAAGCGCAGGGTGCGCTCGCCGAGCGCTTCGATGATCAGCAGCGCCCACTTGTTGGCGACGTCGGAGAAGATCTCCCGGGCCAGGGAGTCCGCGCGCCTGAGGTCCGCGTCCGCGGGCAGGCCCTCACGTTCGTGCTTGGTCACCATCTGGTTCCTCAGTCACCGAAAAGTGCGTTCTTCCAGGTCAGCGTTCACTCTCTTACAGTTTCCGAGTAACCGCAAGAGAGCACAGGGAGGACCCCCACCATGGCCACCACCGACGCCTACAGCCACGGCGTGGCACCCGAGAACGACTTCGGCTACGCCCAGGCGATCAGGTCCGGCGAGCTGATCCACGTCTCCGGGCAGGTCGCCTTCGACGAGGGGGGCGAGTTCGCGTACGCGGACGACTGCGCCGGGCAGCTCACGCTGACGTACGCCAACCTCGACAAGGTCCTGGAGCACTACGGCGCCACCCGCAACCAGATCGTCTCGCAGACCGTGTACGGCGTGCACCTGCAGCGGCACGCCGAGGCGATCTCGGCCGGCAACCTGGCGTACTTCGGCACCCACCGCCCCGCCAGCACCGTCGTCGGCGTGACCGAGCTGGCCTTCCCCGGCCAGCTCGTCGAGATCGCCGTGGTCGTGGACACCCGGCTGCCCGCCTGAGCGACCCGCCTCACATCCGCTCGGCGCCCGCCCTGATGGCCTCGCGGATACGGACGTAGGTGCCGCAGCGGCAGATGTTGCGCAGGCCGTCGAGGTCGTCGTCGGTGATCTCGCGGCCCTCGGCGGCCACGCGGCGCACGAGGGCCACGGCGGCCATGATCTGGCCGGGCTGGCAGTAGCCGCACTGGACGACGTCGTGGTCGAGCCACGCCTGCTGCATGGGGTGCAGCTCGTCGGCGACCGTGTCCGCGAGCCCCTCGATCGTGGTGACCTCGTCGGCCGGCCGCAGGTCGCCGACGGGGATGGCGCAGGGGTTGACCGCCTTGCCGTTGAGGTGGCTGGTGCACGCCTTGCAGACGTTGATGCCGCAGCCGTACTTCGGTCCGGTGATGCCGAGGACGTCGCGCAGCACCCACAGCAGGCGCACGTCGTCGGCCACGTCGACGGTGACCTGCCGGCCGTTGACGCGGAATGTGTGCTCGGGCACGGGGGTCTCCTAGCCTCAGCGAGCCTGGTCCAGGCCGTCGGTGGGGGACGCGGGGATGGGCGGGACGGTCGGTTTGGGGGTGAAGGAGAGCGTGCCGTGGTTGATCGGGAAGACGGTCGGCATCGTTCCGGTCGCCCGCCCGTACGCACACGCCACCGCGGCCATCGACGCGGCCACCCCCAGCTCCCCCGCTCCGCCCGGCTCGTCGGAGGTGTCGGGCATGACGATGATCTTCAGCTCGGGCGGGGTGTTCCACTGCCGGGTGTAGAAGTAGTTGTCCCAACTGGCTTCGAGGAAGTGGCCGTCGCGCAGGTGCAGGCTCGACGTCAGGGCCAGCGCGATGCCGTCCATGAAGCAGCCCATCATCTGCGCTTCCAGCCCGCGCGGGTTGACCGTGAGGCCGACGTCGACGGCGAACACGGCCTTGGTGACACGGGGGCCCGCGACGCCGTCGCGGATCGGGCGGCCGACGGTCCCGGGCCGGCAGTCGATCTCCACCAGGGCCGCGCTGACCGACTTGTACTCGGAGTGGAAGGCGATGCCCTGCGCGGTGCCCTCGGGCATCCGCCGGCCCCAGTCGCCGGCCTCCGCGGCCTTCTCCAGGACCGCGCGGGAGCGGGCGTCGCGCAGGAAGTCGCGGCGGAAGCCGTACGGGTCCTTGCCCGTCTTCTCCGCGAGCCGGTCGACGATCAGCTCGCGGGCGCAGGTGACGTCCGGCGAGTAGACGTTGCGCATGCTGCCGGTGTTGAAGCCCTTGTCGGTCTCGTTGAGAAGCCGGGTGGCCGGCCCGAACCCGTACGGCATCGACTGGGTGAGGTGGAAGAACGTCTGGGAGAAGCCGATGTCGCCGACCGGCAGCCGCGCGGCCATGGCGGTGAGCAGCTCGCCGAGCCCGTGGCCGAAGTCGGTGGCGACGCTCGTGTGCCGCTGCCTGAAGCCGAGGACGGCGCCGCCGGCGTAGTCGGCGCGCACCCGGGAGGTGGCCATGGGGTGCGTACGGCCCTGGCGGGCGTCGTCGGCCCGGTGCCACATGAGCTTCACGGGCTTGCCGGTCCTGCGGGAGACCTCGACGGCTTCCAGCGCGGCGTCGAAGAACAGCTTGCGGCCGAAGGAGCCGCCGCCCTGGACGACATGGACGGTGACGCGGGCGAGGGGCAGGCCGAGCCTGGCGGCGATGGCCTCCTTGGCGACGATCGGCGACTTGAGCGACGACCAGACCTCGGCGCGGTCGGGGCGTACGTCGGCGATCGCGCAGTTGGGCTCCAGCGCGCTGTTGCTGCGGAAGTGGAAGGTGAACTTGCCCTCCACGTGG
Organism: Streptomyces sp. NPDC004134; assembly: GCF_042874195.1. Classification (NCBI taxonomy): domain Bacteria; kingdom Bacillati; phylum Actinomycetota; class Actinomycetes; order Kitasatosporales; family Streptomycetaceae; genus Streptomyces; species Streptomyces sp. NPDC004134. The sequence goes on from NZ_JBIAMS010000037.1 coordinate 29,364, forward strand.
GGCGTGAGCGGCGGCAGCCCCATCGGCGGCTCGGCCGCGGCGAGTTCGCGCAGCACGGTCTCGTCCGACTTGCCCTCGGCGGTGCCGGGCAGCCAGTCGACGCGCAGTGCGCGTACGGCGTCGATGCACTGGCCGAAGGTCTCGGCGCGTACGGCCACGCCGGTGTCGATCGGCACGACGTCGGTGACCCCGGGCATGGCGGCGACGTCGGCGAGGTTGGCGACGGCGCCGGGCTTGCCGTTGATGGTCGGCGGGCGGCAGACCATCGTGGGCTTCGCGCCGGGGACGTCGAGGTCCATCGCGAACTTCTTGCGGCCGGTGACCGCGTCCCGGGCGTCGATGCGGTTGTGGGGCCGGCCGATGACGGTGAAGTCCTCGCGGGCAGTGAGCCGGACCTCGACGGTCTCGGAGCGGGTGGCGGCGGCCTTGGCGGCGAGGGCGCCGATGCCGACGGCGGCGCCTGAGCGGTCGTGGACGGCGCCGTCGCGCAGGGTCAGGTGCCCGACGGGCGCGCCGAGTTCGGCCGCGGCGGCGGTGAGCAGCCGGTGGCGGGCGACGGCGGCGGCGACGCGGATGGGGGTGTAGGTGGCGATGGTGGTGTTGGAGGCGCCGGTGAGCTGGTTGAACAGCAGCTCGGGGCGGGCCTCGGCCAGCGTGACCCGTACCCGCTCGGGCGGCACCGACAGCTCCTCGGCGACGAGCATCGCGGTGGAGGTGGTGATGCCCTGTCCGACCTCGGCGCGGGGCAGGGCGAAGGAGACGCTGCCGTCGGCCTCGACCTCGACGGTGATGAGGCCGGAGGTGGGCAGCGCGGCGGCGGTCATGACGTCGTTGAGGTCGAGGAGTTCGGTGAGGTCGGGCGAAGGGACGGCGCCGGCCGCTTGGGCCGGGGCCAGTTGGGCGGCGGCGACGAGGGTCGGGGCGGCCAGCACGTAGCCGAGGAACCTTCGCCGGCCCGGTCCTTCGTGCGGCCGTGCGCCGTTCGGTCCGGTCATCGTCCGGCTCCTTCCGCCCGGTTGCCCTGGGTGCCGCCGCCGCGGGCGGCGGCCCGCGGTGGGGAAGTACCAGAACGTACCGGCCGGGGCGCCGCGCGGCACAGAGAAGATCCGGCCGCGCGCCGTCAGCCGCCGCCCGGCCCCCCGCTGAGGGCCCCCACCGCGAGCGCGCGGGCGGTGTCGGCAAAGTACTGCTCGTCGGCGCCCGGCGCGAGGTCGAGCAGGACGCCCTGGGTGAGGCCGACGAACAGGGCCCTGAGCGCGGTGACGAGCCACTGCGCCTGACCGGGCGTGACGCTGCCGCCGCCGTGAGCGCGTCCGGTGAACAGCGCCGCGAGCCGGCGTTCCTGCGCCTGGATGGTCTGCGCGAGCTGCGCGCCGAGGCCGGGGTCGTGCAGGGCCATGTCCAGCAGGGTGATCTGCAGCGCGAGGTCGGACCTGGCCTCCGGGGTATCGCAGGAGCGCCGGTAGTAGCGGGCGAAGGCGCCGACCGCCGCCAGGAGGTCCGCCTCGCGCGGGACGGTCTGCTCGATCTCCGCGTAGTGGGGCCGCAGGTAGTCCTCGACCAGGGCCATGAGCAGGCCGTCCTTGCTGCCGAACAGGGAGTAGACCGCGCCGGTGGTCAGGTCCGCGTTCGCGGCGATGTCCTCCAGCCGGGCGCGGTAGCCGTCCCGGGCGACGAGCTGGAACGCCGCGTCCAGGAGGGCCCGGCGGTTGCGCTCCTTGGTCTCCGCTCTCGTCTTTCTCATAGTCTGGTTATTCTAATAATGAGATTACGCAAACGAAAGGGGCGGCTCATGATCGGGTGCGAGGTCGCGGCGGCGACCGGGCAGCGCGCGGCGGGGATCGTCGCCGACGGCGTGGTCAAGGTGCTGCTCGGCGCCGGATACGTCGCCGGGCACGGCTGGCTCGGCCAGCGGCTCGGTGTGCCCGGGTGGCTGCCGGCCGTCGCGGGCACGGCCCTGCTGGTCGCCGGCGCGGTGGAGTGGGTGCTGGTGCGGCGGCGGGCTGAGGGCACGTACATCCGGCTGATGATCGGCTACGACGCCGGGTGGCTGCTGGCGACGTTCGCCGGGCTGGTGATGGCGTAGCGGGGCGGTGGCGCCGGCGGTGAGGTGTGGGTCGGGTATCAGGCCGCGGCGGCGCCGGTGCTCGGTGCGCTGCTGGCGGCCGCCCGTCCCGTACGGCCGGCCGGCGCCGTCCGCACGGAGGGCTCCGCCGCCTGACGCCGCCGTCCGTCCGCGGGCGCCGGTTCCGCGCCGGGCAGCAGTGCGCGCAGGCCGCCGAACCAGGCGTCCAGGTCCTCCGCGCGCAGCAGCCCGGTGCCGATCGTCAGCCCGCGGAAGCCGGCCGCGAGCAGCCCGGCGGCCTCCTCCGGGGTGGCGATGCCGCCGGTGCTGACGGCCAGGCCCGCGCCGGCGGCCCGGACGCGCGGCAGCAGGTCGTGGCTGCGGCCCAGATCCGGCTCGTCGGCCTCGCGCGTGCGGATGTCCGTGTTGTTCACCGCCACGACGCACGCCTCGGCCCGGGTGAGCGCGGACAGCTCGGCGCCGGAGGTGATCTCGACGAACGGCGTGACCGCGTGGGCCAGGCAGGCGTCGATCAGCACCGCCATGAGCCGGTGCGGCAAGATCGTGGCGGTGAGCAGCACGGCCGCCGCGCCCGCCTCGGCGGCCTGCCTGATCTGCTTCTCCTTGGTGAAGAAGTCCTTGACGAGGACCGGCAGCGAGGTCGCCGCGGCGACCTCGTCCAGGAGCCGGGCCGTGCCGCCGAGCCACGAGCCGGTGACGACGGACAGCGCGGGCGCACCCAACTCCTCGTAGCGGCGCACCAGATCGCCGGGGGTACGGCCCTGCAGCAGGTCCTCACCGCCCGCCCTGGACTGCTTGATCTCCATGATCACCGGTAGCTCGGCCACCGCCAGGGCGTCGCCGAAGCGCTGGTCCGTCGCGTTCACGGGGGTGATGTCAGCCGGAAAGGGCATGCTGTTCCTCCTGCTAGTCCTGTCGCCGCGCCCGGTCCCGGGCGTGGCGGATGCCGCCGGCGGGTGCCGGCGTGAGGTGTCCTGCGGCGGCGCCGATGCCGCCGTGGTGCTCCGCGGTGCTGCCGCTCGCCTTGGACCACACGGGACTTCAGCCTTTCCGCGCGCGGGCGTCGGCGTGCAGCGAGCCGGTGACCAGCCGGGTGCTCGCGGGGTCCGCGAAGATGCCGGGGTGGGCGCCGCGCATGCCGTCGAGCACCCGCTCGTACGGCAGGTCGTCGAACTCGCCGTGCTCGCGGACGACTTCCATGTGCCGGGCGCCGTCCCCGTCGTACGGGTGGTGGACGCTGTCGGCCCGGCCGTCGAAGTCGAGGGGGCGCATGCCGTACAGGCGGCAGAGCAGCCGGTTGAAGACGGGGGTCGCGCGCACCCATCGGCCGTCGAGGTGGACGGTGGTGAAGGTGTGGTAGCGGAAGGTGTCCCCGCCGGCGAGCCTGCGCAGCGCGGGCGACGGCAGGTGGTTGCGCACGTCGGTGAGCACGAGCCGCGCGGGGATGCCGACCGCGCGCAGGGCGGCGGCGTACAGCACGGACTTGTGGATGCAGATGCCCTTGCCGGTACGTGCCACCTGCCCGGCGGTCGCGCCGGTGCGGGACAGGTCCGCGCCGTAGACCTCGTAGTCGATGCCGTCGCGCACCGCGTAGTAGAGGCGTACGGCCGCGTCCCTGCTGCCGAGCCCGTCCCGCGGCAGCGCGCGGCGGACGAAGTCGCGGACGCCGGGGTCGTCGGAGTTCAGGAACTCGGTGGGGGCGAGGGCGCCTTGCAGGTCTGTGGTCGTCATCGGTGTCCTCCCGCGTCAGGCGGCGCGCCCCAGTCCGAGCGTCGCGGCTATCCGGTCGTACTGGGTCCCGGTGGTGCCGGAGTGGATGGTCCCGGCGACGGCGCCGCGCAGCTCCCGGTCAAGGCCGGGCCCGGCGGCGCCGCCGTCGCCGCCGAAGACCTGCACGGCGCCGAGGGCGGAGTCGAGGGCCGCGCGGCCGGCGACGAGCTTCGCGGTCGCCAGGTCGGCGGTGACCTTGCGGCCCGCGGCGAACTTCTCGGCCGTGTCGTAGAGCCACTTCCTGGACGTCTCCAGGCCGATCTTCATGTCGACGATCCGGTGGGCGACGGCCTGGAAGCCGCCGATGGGCCGGCCGAAGTCGCCTCGCTCCCCCGCGTACTCGACACAGCGGTCGAGGCGGCGGCGCATCTCGCCTGTGCCGACGATGAAGCAGCACAGGGTCTCCCACGTCACCACGTGGTCCAGGACGAGGGATCCGGCGCCGACGCGGCCGAGGATGTGGGTCTTGGGCACCCGGCAGCCGTCGAGGAAGAGCGAGCACGGCGACGAGGACTGCAGCCCCGTCTTCTCACTTGGCTCGCCGAAGGCGAGGCCGGGCGTGTCCCGTTCCACGAGGAAGGCGGTGAGGCCGAGGGGTCCGGCGGCGGGTTCGGTCCTGGCGTACACGACGACGAGGTCGGCGACGGGCCCGTTGCCGACGAACGCCTTGGAGCCGCTGAGGCGGTAGCAGTCGCCGTCGGCGGTCGCGGTCGTCCGCATGCCGAGGGCGTCGGAGCCGCTGCCGGGTTCGGTGACGGCGTGGGCGCCGATGGCGGTTCCGGCGCTGATCCGCGGCAGGTACGTGTCCTTGAGCGCGGTGGAGCCGAAGCGCTGGAGGGCGATGCCGGTGCTCACCATGTGCGTGGTGACGGCGAAGTTCAATGCGCTGTTGGGGCAGCCGCGGCCCAGGTCCTCCAGCACGTACATGGTGGTGAGGAGGGACCGGCCGAGGCCGCCCCACTTCTCGTCGAAGGGCAGGCGCAGGAGGCCGGATTCCATGACGGCGAGCCAGGGTTCGCGCGCAAAGGCGCTTTCCCTTTCGTAGCGCGCGAAGTCCTCGCCGAACTTCCCGAACCACAGGCCGATCCCCTCTCTCAGCCTCTCGTCGTCCTTCGACCACGCGATCACTGCGGGCTCCTTTGCTCGGACTGCTGCCGGTGGTCAGCAGCGGGCGTCCTGGGAATCGGACTCGTCGCCTTCAGCGCGGGGCCGAAGACCCGGACCGCGCGAGCCCGGGTGGCGGGTGGGGGGCGCTAGGCACGAACACCGGCCACCTGCCTTGCCGTCTGGGTCCCGCGGCGGGCGCGCGGCCGCTCGACGAGCCGGACGGCGGCGGCGCGCGGCGCGTCCTCGGCGGCGTGGAACGGGTCGTTGCGGGTCAGCCAGAGCGCGCGGTGTGGGCGGCCGTCGGCGAGGGCGGGCAGCACGTCGGCGGGCACGGTCAGCCGGCCTTCGCCGTCGGGACGGCGGATGCGTCGAAGGCGTCGATCGACACGGCGGTGTCCGTGGCGTCGATGCGGGACATACGCCGTTCCTTCCTCGTACGGGATCCGCGGTCAGAGGCTGTTCGCCACGGTGCGCCGGTCGATCTTCCCGGTGGCGGTACGCGGCAGCGGCGCGTCGACGAACTCGATGCCGCTCGGGATGCCCGCCCGCGGCAGTTCCGGGGCGACGTGCTCGCGCAGCCGCAGGCTGTTGAGCATCGACCCGGCGGCGCGGTGCACGACGGCGTGCAGCCGTCTGCCGGTCCGCTCGTCCGGCAGCGCGAGGACCACGGCGTCCGCCACCTCGGGGTGGGAGCGCAGCGCGCTTTCGACGGCGGCGGTGTTGATGCAGATGTCGTGGATCTTGACGATGAAGTCGCTGCGGCCGTCGAGGGTGAGCGCTCCGTCGGGGTGGCGGGTCACGAGGTCCCCGGTGCGGTAGTACGGGCCGGGAGTCACGCCGTCGGGATGGCCGACGAACGACTTGGCGTGCTGCGCCGGGTCGATGTAGCCGCTGGTCTGGAAGGGCGAGGCGACGATCAGCTCGCCGTGCCCCGGTCCTTCGAGGACGGTGCCGTCGTCGGTGACGACGTCCGCGGCGACGCCTTCGACGGGGCGGCCGATCGGCACGGCTCCGTAGCGGCGGAGGTCGACGGCGGGGTCCATCTCGTGGACGAAGGTGTCGTTGGTCTCCGTACAGCCGTAGACGTTGTGCATACGTGCCCGGGGGAAGAGGCCGGGCAGCGCGGCGAGGCCGGCGGGGGACAGCGAATCGCCGGTGACGAGGACTTCGGCGACCGAGGGGAACTCGTCGCCGCCGGAGTGCCCTTCGGCCGCCGCGAGGAGCTGGAAGAGCATCGGCACGCCCTGCACCACGTGCACCGGGCACTGCCGCAGCAGCGTGCGCAGGTGGCCGGGCTGGGCGGCGCGGTCCTGCGCCACCAGGGCGACCTGGCCGCCGTGGGACAGGGTGGTCCAGACGTCGAAGAGGCTGAGGTCGAAGTTGAGCGGCGCGTAGCTCAGTACGCACGTGCCGGCGCGGATCCGGAACGTCGCCGCGGCCCACTCCACGAAGGCGCCGATCGCCGCGGCGGGCAGGGGCACCGCCTTGGGGAAACTCGCGGATCCGGAGGTCGTGAGGATCAGCGCGGTGCCCTCGGGCACCCGGCTCTCGGCGGGCTTCCCGGCGACGGCCGGTCCCGCGGTGCCGGCGGTGAGGGCGCGCGGGTCGGGGAGTACGAGGGCGCCGGTTTCGCCGAGGAGTCCGTCCAGCGGCTTGCCCGTCACGTCGGCGGAGGGCACCAGCACCGGCCTGGCGGTGTGCATGCAGGCGAGGAGGACGGCGATGCTCTCCGGCGACTTCGCGGCGACGACGGCGACGGGGTGTCCCTCCGGGATGCGGAGCGCGGCGATGCTCTTCTCCGCGGTGCGGGCCATCGCCAGCAGGTCCCGGTACGACACCGGGCGGCCCTGCCAGAACAGTGCGGGGTTCTCCGGGTGCCGACGCGCGACCGTCGCTATTCGTTCCGCCAGCGGGAGAGCCATGCGGGACTCCTCCACATTCCTGTTCGGCGGGCCTTCCGCCGCACCCAGGATGGGAACAGATGGCCCTTTGCCGCATCTCGGACAACGCCCTCCGGACTGCCCTCCAGGACGCCTTCAGCCGCCGCGCCGAGTCCGCTGATCAGCCACGTTTCCGTAAGTCCGGTCGCGGCGGCCGGGGGTCGGGGGAGGCCCGGGGCGCACGCGGTGGTGAGCCGAACGGGTGAGCGGGATGCCTCGGTTCCGGGCCGGGTCAGCCCCGGTCCGGGTACGGCCAGGGGTTGGTCTCGCACCGCGCGCCGTCCGTGGTGAGGGACAGCGTCTGCTGCATCATCACGGGCGCGCGCTCCCCGTCCCGTTCGCAGTAGGCGTGCAGGTGCCCCAGCCGGTGGCCCACCTCGTGGTTGATCAGCATCTGGCGGTAGCCGAACATGTCGTCGCCGTAGGTCGTCGAGCCCTGGGCCCAGCGGAAGGCGTTGATGAGGACGCGCTCGGTCAGGCCGGAGTCGCACGAGACGTTGTCGACGGTGGTGTCGAAGCCCGACATGGCACACCACTCCCCCGTCGTCCCGGGGCTGGCGAGGGTGACGGCGAAGTCGGCGGGGCCGGTCGAGACGCGCTCGAAGGTCCGCCGGCCGTCCTCGCCCCAGCTCCGCGCGTCGTTGAGGGTTTCCTGTACGGCCCGCGCGAACATCCTGCCGTCCAGGGGTACGTCGTCCTCGACGTCGACGCGGTAGCGCACCACCTGGCCCGATCCCGGGGCGCGGTCATGGCCGGGGACGGTCTCGAAGGTGCCGGGGCCGGCGAGCCCGGCGGGGACCGGGTACGACTCGCTCATCCGGCGCCGGTACAGCAGGTCGCCGAGGGCGGGCATGTCCGCCGAGCCGCCGGCGGCGAAGCCGGAGCTGTGCGGCAGCCCGGTGACCGGCGCACGGTACGGCACCCGGAAGCCCGACGTGCGCTGCTGCACCTGGAGGGGCGGGGGTTTGGCGTCCTCGACGACGACCTGCGGCACGTGGGAGCGCAGGGCGTCGGGGACGAGGCTCGGGGGGAGCGCGAAGAGCCAGACCGCCAGCCCGGCGGCGCCGAGGAGTGCGAGTGCCACCGCGCCCGCCGCGAGGCGCGTCGACGTACGCGTACGACCGGCCACTCCAGCCCCTCCCCCGCTACTCGAACGGGACCGACAGGCAGGCCAGCCGCGTGCCCGCCATGCCGGCCTCGCCCGGGTGCGTCATCGTCGCGTGCTCGTGGATGACGACGGAGCGGGCTTCGCCCGCCCGGAACCGCCAGTCCTGGTGCGCCGTGGCTTCGGCGTTGCCCCGGAGGTCGGTGGTGAAGTCGAGCCACACCTCGTTCTCGGGGTTGGCGTACGCGGGGTCGGCGGACGGCTGCACGGGGTCCGGCTCGTTCTGGTAGTGCGGCCCTGCCTGGTCGGGGCTGCTGCCGCAGGGCCGGGTGTGGACGTGCGCGCCGTACGTGCGGTCGGGAATCAGGCCGGTCAGCGCCAGCCGGAGGTGGGTCGTGCCGCGCCGGGCCACCTCGACCACGCCGATGCCGGCTCCCGCGGGCACCAGCGCCGGGTCGTACGTGAGCCCGTCGCCCGGCTCGGCGTCCTCCGGCGGCAGGAAGTACGCCTCGCGGGCGACGGCATCGGGGCCTTCGCCCTCCGCGGCCGACGCCGGCGCGGGTCCCGCCGCCCCGGACACCAGCAGCGCCACCGCCGCGGGCACCGCGGCCAGCGCCGCCGCCCGGCCCCGGTTCCGCCGCACCGCCTTAGCCGCCCTCACCACCGCCTGCATCGCCACCACTCCTCGCCGCCGCTCCACGCGCCTGCACGTACGCCTCCACCCTGGCGGCGCCGGGGGTGGCAGTCGTGTCGTACGCGCGTGGCGTCCGGGTGACGCGGCGGGCGGCGGGGCGCCGGGGGCGCGCCTACTTGCCGTGGTGCGGGCCGCCGGAGCCGCTGCGGCTCCAGGTCTGGCAGCCCGTGCTCCGGACGAACTCGCCCTCGTGGACGGTGATCCGGGTCGGCCCCGAGGCGGAGCCGCTGATGATCGGGATCAGCTCGCCGCGGTTATCGGCCAGCCGTGCCCACCGGCAGCCGCCGGGTTCGCCGTCGGAGCCCTGGGTCACGTACGTGCCGGGGGCGATGGCGGCGCCGACGAAGACCGTGCCGTTGTCGAACGAGGTGGCGAGCCGGTGTCCATCGCCGCCGGAGCGGCGCGGCTGGTGGTGCTCGCCGCCGGAGGGCGCGGGCGGCTGCTCGCCGTGCTTCGCCGAATCCTCCGCCCCGCTGCGGGGTTCGGCGGCCTCCTCCTGGCCGGACTGCGCCCCGGCCCCCTCCTCGGTCTCCTTCCCCGCCGCTTCCCCGGACCGGTCCTCGGGCTCGGCGGCCTCGGCCGCGGTGTCCCGTACGGCCGACTTGGCGTCGCTGACCGGTTCGGTTCCGCCGGTGGTCAGCATGGCGGCCACCACCCCCGTCACCACCATGAGGGCGCACGCGGCACCGATCGCCAAGCGGTTGCCCAGGAACCGCTGCACCAGCGGCAGATCAAGGTATTTCGTCAGTCTCTTCATGGCCCCATCGCTCGCATGCGCATAGTGGATGATTAGCTACATAACCTACTTTTCGCATGCGGGAACCGGGCCCTTGTCCGGCCGCGCCACGGCGCGCGTCACCGCATTGGCGCAGAGAACTCCGTGCGGCACCCACCGGTTGTCGGCGCTCTCTGCCCACGGAGGGGGTCAAGCCCGGCGGGTACCGCACGGAGGCTTCACCCCGGCTCGACGGGCGCGGCGTCGGCCGCGGCGAGTATGCGGGGCATGGCCGGGTCCTCCAGTGGCGATGCCGGGCGCGGTATCCGGGCGCGGCGGAAGGGGACTTGCTGCTGATTCGAGGAAAGCGGTGAATGCGGCGGGGTGCATATCCATGCCGCGCCGGTACGGGCCGCGGCCGCCGCGCGTCGCCATGTCTGCGCAGCTCAGGGCCGATGCGGGCGCCGTCGTACGGGTTTGGCGGACGTGCCCCGTCCGGGTGAACCGGGCGCGGGCGGCGGCCGGTGAAGGCGCTCGTCCGGTCGGGTGCCCGGGTACGGACGGGATTCGGGGTTGCGGCGCGGGAGCGATTGCTCGTGCCATGATCACGACCGTTTCTCGGCGCCTATTTCGCGGGGGAAGAGATGTCAGCGCGGATCCGTACGCTCGTGTGCGTCGTGCTTCTCGTGGTCGCTCTCGGCTGCCCGCCCCCGGCCGGTGCCCGGGATGCCGCGGGCGGGCGGGTGGAGCCGGCGGCGGCCGCGCCGCCGCTCTGGGTCGACCCCGACTCCGCCGCCGCCAGGCAGGTGCGGGAGTGGCGGCGGCAGGGGCGCGGCGGGGACGCGGAGTTGCTCGAGCAGATCGCGGAGCGCCCCGTGGCCAGGTGGCCGAGGTGGGACGATCCCCGCCCCGACGTGGAGCGGGCGGTCGAGAGCGCGGCGGCGGCGGGGCGCCGGGCGGTGCTCGTCGCGTACAACATCCCGCACCGTGACTGCGGCCTGCACTCCGCGGGCGGCGCGGCGGACGGCGCGGCGTACCGCGCCTGGATCGGCGCCTTCGCGGACGCGATCGGGGACGGCCCGGCGCTGGTGGTCCTGGAGCCCGACGCCGTCGCGCACATGGTGGCGGGCTGCACACCGCCGGAGTACCACCCGGAGCGCCTGGAGCTGCTGTCCGACGCCGTCACGCGGCTGAAGCAGCACCCGGGGGTCGAGGTATACCTCGACGCGGGCCACTCCAACTGGATCGCCAACGTGGCCGACGTGGCCCGGTCGTTGCGCTCCGCCGGCGTCGGCCGGGCCGACGGCTTCGCGCTGAACGTCTCCAACTTCCAGACCACCGAGTCGGAGATCGGCTACGGCCGCCGGCTGTCCGAACTCCTCGGCGGCGCCCGCTTCGTCATCGACACCAGCCGCAACGGCAACGGCCCGCTGCGCGGCGGCGCGGACGAGGCGTGGTGCAACCCGCCGGGACGCGCGCTGGGCCACCCGCCGACGACGCGGACGGGCGTCGAGGGCGTCGCCGCGTACCTGTGGATCAAGCGGCCCGGGGACTCCGACGGCACCTGCCGCGGCGGCCCGCCGGCCGGCCGCTGGTGGCCGCAGTACGCCCTGGGGCTGGCCCGCGCCACGGCGGCGAACGACGGCGGGATGCCCGGCGGCTGAGCCGCGGCGTCCCGCGCCCTGGATCCCGGCGGCGCAGTCGGGGGCGCGGGCGTACCGCAGGGGCGCTTTAGCGCACACGCTTTCACTTTCAGTGTCCGTGCAAACGCTATGGGTAATCAACGGGCGATCCAGTGGTGCCCCCATCGTCCGGATCGGTTCGCCGTCCCTCGTATCCCGCCCCGGGCTCCGCCCCCGTCACCGGCGGGAACCTCTCGGAGGTGTCCCTGGTGGAATTCACCGACACGCCCCTGACACCGAACTGCGCCCGGGTGTTCGACTCCGGCGTGCACGTCGTCGTCGGAGTCAGCCTGGGCAACAGCTACTTCAACGGCGATGTGCTGCGCGGGCTGCTGCGATGGCTGCACGCGCGCTTCGAGACGATCGACGTCGTCGTCCCCGACTCCTCCTACCACGACAACCTGCTGGTCGCGGGGCACCCGGCGGCGTACGCGAAGCGCAAGACCACCCGGGAGACCGCCACCGCGCGCAGCCGGATCCTGCGGTCGTGGCAGCAGGCGGGGATCGGAATGCCGGGCGCCGAGCACCTGCACCTGCTGTCGGGCCTCGGCGGCGACGCGGTCTACCGGAGCCTGCGCGCGCAGGTGGTGCGGGGGCTCGCGGAGGACGCCGAACTGCGGCGCTGCTGCCTGGAGATGAGCGCGTCCGCGCTGCGCTCGCAGTTACGGGGCGCGGAGCCCTCACCGGGCCAGGTCGAGGCGGGCCTGGGGTACTTGGAGGCCGAGCTGCCGTTCTTCCTGGGCTCCGCGGACGTGTTCGGCGTCACCTCGTCGGTGTGCTTCTACCACCGGCCCATTCCGGCGGCGGAGTTGCTCTTCTCCGGCGGCGGGAGCCTGCGCCCGCCGCCTTCGCAGGGGTACGCGCTGATCCGCCCGGCGCACGAGGCGGCCGGCCCGGTGCCGGCGGAAGGAGAGGTGCAGGGTGTTCGCCCATGAACTGAGCGCCGCCGGGCTGCGCGGCGCGGAGGCGGAGGCCGCATACACCGCCTGCGGCCGGTACTTGAGGCGCCGCAACTCCGCGGCGTTTCCCATCGCGCGCTTCCTGCTGCCGCCCGGCAAGCGCCCGTACTACGACGCGATGCTCGCGTTCTGCGGGTACGCGGACGACGTCCTCGACACCACCGAGCAGGGCATGCACGAGCGCGCCGAGCGGTTCGACGCCCTACGGCACGAGGCGCTGCGCCGGATCGACCGGGGCACCGCCGCGACCGCGGGCACCGGTGCCGGGCCCGTGACCGCGGAGGCCGTGCTGATCTGCCGGGCGCTGGCCCACACGGTGCGCACCTGGGACATGGATCCGGAGGGGATCCGGCGCTTCCTGCGCACGCTGCGGACGGACCTGGACACCAGCTCGTACGCGACGTTCGAGGATCTGGAGCTGTACATGCGCTCCGTCAGCGGGGACATGAGCATCTGGGTGAACACGCTGCTGGAGCCGGTCGACGACGAGGCCACGGTGAAGGCCATCGCCCTGGGCTACGGCGTCTACATGCTCGACTTCCTCGACGACATCGCCGAGGACGCCGCCCTGGGCCGCGTCTACCTCCCCCTCGCCGACCTCGAACGCCACGGGCTCAGCCGCCACGACCTCACCACCGCGGCCGCCCGGCAGCGGATGACCCCGTCGCTGAAGGAGGCGGTCCGGTTCGAGGCCGAGCGGGTCCGGCGCTTCTTCCGGCTCGCGGACGGCTGGCACCGCCACGTCCACCCGTCGGGGCAGGAACTGCCGCGGCAGTACCTGGAGCTGGGCCGTACGGTGCTGGCCGAGCTGATCCGCGACGACTACGACATCTTCCAGCGCCGCCGCAGCACCCGTCTGCTGTGCACGGCGCGCGCCGGCGGCACCACCGCGCGCTCGTACCTGCGCACCCTCCGGCACCGCCGCGTGCACCCCCACCGCGTCCCGGGCATCCCCGCACAGCGCGCGGACGGGGAGGCCAAGGACGGCTAGGGTCCGTCCGGCCACCCACGCGAACGCCCGGCCGGTGGGACCGGCCGGGCGTGGCGGCGGGGGTGAGCCGCGGCGGGGTCACCGCCGGCAGAAGGGAATCTGGTCCAGGTTCCGCACGTAGCGGGCGGACATGTAGCCGTGACCGCCGCTCACGGGCACGCGGTACCACCTGTCGTTGCCCAGCACGTTCTGGCCGATGACCTTGCACTGGATACGGACGATCGTCCCGGAGTCCGCCCACCCGAGGATGTCGCTGCGCGTCGTCGGCTTGGCCCGCTTGTAGACCACGCTGTTGCCGAGCACCTTGCCCCGGTACGGGTAGGGGTTGGCCTGCGCGGCGGGCGCGGCCTGCGCCTTCTGCCCTTCGGAGTCGGCTGCGGCGAGCGACGGCGTCGTGGCGAGCGCGCCCAGGGTCAGCGCGGCGGTGGCCACCAGGGTGGCGGCGGCCTTGCGGATCGACATCGGGGATCTCCTTTCGCGGTGCTCACGCACCAGAGCGGGGAGGAACGTGAGAACCGTAGGAGAAGCCGGTCGCGGCACCGCCCTATTGCGGGCAGACACACCCAACTGCCCCCCGTCCAGCCCAATCCAGGCGGGACCGTGGGCCACGGGTGCGTACGTCCGTGACGGAATCCGTGGTCGGCACGGAGGCGTTCCGCGGCTCCCCGGGGCGAGGCTGTGCGTATGGCGAGCGGCCCGGTGCAGGACCGGGGCGGAGCCGGGAACACGGGAGTGATCATGGGCAAGAGCGAGACCGGCGGCGCGTACGAGGGGTTCTCGGCCGACGAGCGGGCCGCGATGAAGGAGTACGCCCAGGAGCAGAAGAAGGCGGCGCGCCGCGGTTCGAAGGCGGACAAGGCGGCGGAGGCGGTGCGGGACGTGCTCGCGAAGATCGCGGAGATGGACGACTCGGACCGGGTGATGGCGGAGCGCATCCACGCGGTCGTCACGGCGACGGCGCCGGAGCTGGCGCCGAAGACCTGGTACGGCATGCCGGCGTACGCGCGGGACGGCAAGGTCGTCTGCTTCTTCCAGAGCGCGGGGAAGTTCAACGCGCGCTACGCGACGCTGGGGTTCAGCGATCTGGCGAACCTGGACGAGGGCACGATGTGGGCGGCGGGCTTCGCGCTGACCGAGGTGACGGACGAGGTGGAGGCGCGAATCACGGCGCTGGTGAAGCAGGCGGTCAGCTAGCGGGGCGCGGGTGCCGCGACGGCGGCGGTGCGGCGGCCCTCGGTGCGGGATTCGTCTGCCGGCGCCGTCCGGTGCGGGGTCGTTCGGTCCGGGGTTCCCTCTCCGGCGCCGGTCGTTCCGGCGCCCCGCGGGGCGGTGTCCTACGGTACGAGGCCGAGCCCGGTCAGCGCCGCCTCGCCCGTCGCGGTGTGGTCGCCGCCGGCGAGCAGCAGCGTACGGGCCGCCTGGTACGGGCTCCCCGCCGCCGCGAACGCCCCCGCGAGCGCCGGCAGCCGCGGCAGGTCGCCGTCGAGCAGCGCCTCGGCGCGGTCGACCTGGGCGGCGGCCACCGGGTTGCCGGAGACGACGGCGCGGGCCGCGGAGATCCGCTCGCGGGCGGCCGGGTGGCCGGTGAGCACCGCCGCCTCCGCGCGCAGCGCCACGTACCAGTGCAGCCAGATCCAGCACACCCACTTCCACACCTCCTCCGGCTCGGGCGCGACCCGCTCCAGCGCGGCCTGCGCGTCGCCGCGGTGGAGCAGGACGGTGGCGTCGAACACCGCGCCGTAGCCGTGCCGGTGGTCCGTCGTGGTGTCCGCGCGGGCCGCGAGGTCGAGCCAGGTGGCGCGGGCGGTGTCGTCGCCGCGCAGCCCGTGGACCATGGCGACCGACGCGGCTCCGGCGGCGAGGGAGAGCGACTGCTGCCCGCCGCCGTGCTCGAACGAGTCGCGGAAGCGGACGGCGTAGGCGAGGGCTTCGTCGGCGCGGCCGGCGAAGGCGTCGGCGACGAGCAGCCAGGAGGTGGCGTGGTGGCCGGCTTCCGCGAGCAGCGGGTGGTCGGCGAGTTCCCTGCCCCACTCGCGGGCGCGCTCCAGTTCGCCGGCGCCGACCGCGGTGCCGGCGGCCATGGCGAGGGCGTCCATCCGCTCGTGGGTGGCGGCGGGGGTGGGCGGCAGGGGCGCCAGCGCCTCGGTCCTGCGGCGGGTGGCGGCGGCGGTGGCGAAGGCGTCGCCGGCCCAGCTCAGGGCGCCGGACAGGGCGTCGAGGGCGGCTGATTCCGCCACCGGGTCGGCCGCGCGGCGGGCCAGGTCGACGGCCCGTTCGACGCGCCCGATCGTCTCGGCCACGGCGTTGTCCACGTCGCCCTGCACCGCGCCGTACGCGTCGCTGACCACCGCCGCCTCGGCCAGCGCGACAGCCGCGCCCGCGCGGGGGTCGGCGCCGGCCAGCTCGCGGGCGCGGGCGAGCATCGCCGTGACCTCGGCGACGGCGGGGAGTCGGGTGAAGGAGGTCGAGAAGCGGTACGCGGCGGTGGCGGCCTCGGCGAGGTCCCGGCCGGCGCCCGCGGGGTCGCCCGCGCGCTCGGCGGCCGCGGCGGCGGCGCGGTGCAGGCGGTACACGTCGTCGCCGAGCCGCCGGCAGCCCGCCACCGCCGCGGCGTGCCGCAGCGCGACCGCGGCGCCCGCGTCGTCGGCGAGGGCGGCGGCCTGCTCGTACCGCTGCTGGGCCTCGCCGAGCAGGGTGCGGGTGAACGCGAGTCCGGCCAGCGACAGGGCGAGCCGGTGAGCCTCGGCGTGTAGCTCCGGCCGGGTGGCGGCCCAGCCCAGCGCGACCCGCAGGTCCTCGGCGAGGTCGTCGAACCGGGCGCGCCAGTCCGGGCCGCCGGCGCCGGTCAGGGCGTCGGCGGCGGCGGTGCACCAGCCGAGGTGGCGGGTGCGTACGGCGGTCTCCTCGCCTGCGGCGCCGAGGTGCTCGGCGCCGTACTGGCGGATGGTCTCCAGGGCCCGGTAGCGGGTGCCCGTCGCGGACGGGGCAACGGCGAGGAGGCTCTGCTCGGCGAGCCGGGCGAGCCCGTCGGCGACGGCGGCGGTGTCCTGCGGGCCGTCACCGGCGACCTCGGCGGCCGCCGCGGCGGTGAAGGGGGCGACGAACACCGACACCCGGCGCAGCAGCACCTGGTCCTCCGGCTCCAGCAGGTCGTGGCTCCAGTCGAGGACCGCGCGCACCGAGCGGTGGCGGTCGTCGGCACGGGCGCCGCCGGTGAGGATCCGGAGCTGGTCGCCGAGGCCGGCGGTCAGGCCGTCGAGCCCGAGCGTGGCCCAGCGGGCGGCGGCCAGCTCGATGGCCAGCGCCATGCCGTCGAGCCGCTCGCAGACGGCCGCGACGCCCTCACCGGTGCCCGGTCCTGGCGGCCAGCCGACCGCGGCGGCGCGGTCCATGAACAGGGCCACGGCGTCGGATTCGTCGCCGCCGTCGCGGGAGAGCGGGGGCACCGGGAAGGCGCGTTCGAAGGGGACCAGGAGGCGGGCCCTGCTGGTGGCGAGCACCCGCAGCCTGGGGCAGGCGGCGAGCAGCCGTTCCAGGAACGGGGCGACTCCTTCGCGTACGTGCTCGCAGTTGTCCAGGACGAGCAGTGCGTCGTGGTCCGCGAGCGCGGCGAGTACGGCGTCGTCCACGTCGCGTCCCGGCTGCTCGCCGACGCCGACGGCGGCGGCGACCGCTGCGCCCACCCGCGCCGGTTCCGTGACCGGGACCAGGTCGGCGAACCACACGCCGTCGGCGAACTCGCCGGCCAGGTCGCCGGCCGCGGCGAGCGCGAGTCGGGTCTTGCCGACGCCCCCGGGGCCGACGGCGGTGACCTGCCGCCCGGCCCGTACCGCGGCGGCCAGCTCGGCGCGCTCCGCCGCGCGGCCGACGAACGCGGTCAGCGGCGCGGGCAGGGCGGGCGCGTCCTTCCCGGGGCGGGCCTCGGCGGCGGTGGAGGCGGCGGCGTGCCGGGCGAGGGCGCGCCGGTCGGGCAGGTGCAGCTTGCGCAGGAGGGAGGAGACGTGCGATTCGACGGTGCGTACGGAGATGAAGAGGCGGCCGGCGATCTCGGCGTTGCTCAGGTGCTCGCCGAGGAGCGCGAGCACTTCGGCTTCGCGGGCGGAGATCGACGGGGTGGACACGATCTCATTATCCGCGGTGTTCTCCGTGGTCAGCACGGAGGCGGCGCGGGGGTGGGCGCGGCGAGGCTGAGGTGGCGGCGATCGGGCCCGGTGCGGTTTGCGCCGGGGCGGATCGCGTACGAGCCTCACGACGACCAGGAGCGAGTGATGACCGCAGCCCCGCACCCCGCCGAGCCCCGCACCCGCGCGCTGCGCCGCCGGGACACCGAGCAGCGGCTGGCCCATGACGTCGACGTCTGGGTGGCGAGCGCGGCGCCGGACGGCGTGCCGTATCTCGTACCGCTGTCGTTCTCCTGGGACGGCGAGGCGCTGTGGGTGGCGACGCCGGCGGAGAGCCCGACCGGCAGGAACCTGGCCGCTACCGGGGCCGCGCGGCTGGCGCTGGGGCCGACGCGGGACGTGACGGTGATCGACGGCGAGGTCGAGGTCTTCGAGCTGGACGCGCTGTCACGGGAGCACGGGGACCGCTTCGCGGCGCGCTCGGGCTTCGACCCGCGGGGGCTGGCCGCCCGGTACCGCTGGTTCCGGATCGCTCCGCGGCGGATCCAGGCGTGGCGCGAGGTGAACGAGCTGCCGGGGCGGGAGCTGATGCGCGGAGGCCGCTGGCTGGACTGACGCCGCACCCTGCTGTGTCGCGCTTCACACCGTCCCGGGCGGGGGCACGGAACAACCGGAGGTCCCCTCCCGTTGAAGACGGTGTGGGTACGGAGGGAACAGTGTCCCCGGGCCTCACCTCTCGCCTGTGGGGAAGATCGTTCGGCTGAAGCCCCATGGAGCCTTTCGCCGCGAGGCGACCGCCCTCCGTATCCGCCTCAGACCGCCCCGGTCGGATCCCCCCTCCGACCGGGGCTTCCCCATGCCCCGCCGCGCACGGCGACTCCTTCGCCTTCGTACGGGGTGCCCGCGGGCCGGTGCGCTCGTCGTGTCGCACGGCGGTTCCCTCGAACCTGCGCCCCCGTCAGCCACCGACCCCGCCGGGTTGCTACGCGCCCGGGCTCTTGTCCTCGCCGATCGTGTCGGGGAGGGATATGTCGTCCAACTGGCGGCGCAGGGCTTCCTCTTGCACCGTGAACGGGAGGTCGGGGCGCAGGCGTTCGGGGTGGCCGGGGGCGGGGCCCGGCGGGGGTGCCGGTGGGGGCGCGGGCGGGACGGGGGGCGGGGAGGGGATGAAGAACCAGACCCGGCCGAGCGACGTCAAGGCTTCCTGCAGCGCGCGCAGCAGCCAGGCAAGGGCAGCAACCATCCGGGAAGACTGTTGCGCGGCGCCAAAGTCCCGCCAAAATCTCGCTGCGCCACCCCCCTACGGACCGGCCGCGGCGCCACGATGGGACCCGCGGGCGCACCTCGGGGGCTCACGCGCCGTCCGGTACGCCCGCCTTCGCTCCCGTAAGTCGGGAGCGACGCTCGCGAGCCGATGCGATTGTCCCAGGGGATGTATACTCCGCAGCACCGCAACATGGCCGGGATGAATGACGCAAAACGGACCTAGGCATTATCTCGCGACCTGAGAAAACCCGGCCTTGCGTAACCAAACTCGACCTGTGAAACTACTAACCGAATACGCGGTACGGCGCTTCCCCTGAGCGCCGTATGACCTGGACTTGCTCAGGTGCATTGATTCACACGACGAATCAATTGCGCCAACGGGAGGTGAGTAATCCGGTATGGCTTTCGTCATCCGTGCGGCCGAATTCGAGGCGCTGCGGTCTGCTTTCTCTCGCTGTCTCCACGGAATGTCGCGCACAATTCTGATCGAAGGCGGCGTGGGTTGCGGCAAGAGTGCGCTTTTACACGCCATCACAGAACACGCGGCCGACATGGGCGCGACCATTCTCAGCGTCCAGGGACGGAGCACGGCGGCGCACCCGCCGATCTCCCTGTTCCAGCAGCTCGTCGCGCAAGTGCCCGCCCCGCCGCCCGGCGAGGGCCCGGCGGGGGCCACGCCCGCGCTGCAGTTCAGCGCCGCGCTGCCGCACGTCGCGGAGAACGGCGCGGTGGTGATCAGCATCGACGACGTGCAGGACATCCCCTGGTCCGAGCTGGACTTCCTGCTCCAGGCGGTCGGCTGGCACCGTAGCCGGCGCACCCTCATCCTGCTGTCCCACTGCCCGCACCTGCGCCATCGCGACCAGCCGGTCAAGACCGAGCTGCTGCGGCGGCCGAACGCCCAGCGCATCCACCTGGGCCCGCTGGACGAGCGCGGGGTGCGGGCGGCGGTCACCACGCGCGTCAACCGGCCGCACGAGCAGTGGATCGAGCTGCTGCACCACCTCAGCGGCGGCAGCCCGCTGCTGCTGCGCGCGCTGCTCGAGGATCTGCGCGACGAGGACATGGAGGCCCGGCCGACGGGCGCGGAGTCCGCGGCGGAGCTGGGCATGTACGGCCGCGCGGTCGTGTCCTGCCTTTACCGCAGCGGCGCCAGCGCCGTGGAGCTGGGGCGGCTGATCTCCGTTCTCGGGGATTCGGCGGCGCCCGAGCTGCTGGCGGGCATGACCCGTATTTCACCGGCCGTCATGGACCAGCAGTTGGAGGCGCTGCGCCACTCGGGCCTCCTGGACGGTACGAATTTCCGGCACGAGAGCGCTCCCCGGGAAATTCTTGCGGACCTCGGCACCCTGCAGCGAAACGAATTGCACCGGCGCGCGGCCGTGGTCCAGAACAATGCCGGCAGCCCCACCACGGAAGTGGCCCGGCATCTCCTCGCCGCCCGGCACGCGGCGGAGGCGTGGCAGCGGTCGGCGTTGCGCGACGCCGCGGAGACGGCCATCGGACAGGAAAACATCAGGCTGGCCGTCAGGTATCTCGAACTGGCGCTGGAAAACAGCCCGAGCAGCCCGGACCGTATCGAGATATACATGCGCCTGGCGCTCATCACGCAGCGCATCAGCCCCGCGGCCACGGAAATCCGGCATCTGACCGCATTGCTCAGCGCCTTCCACGCGGACAAGATGCCGGCCACGGCGTACGACGGGCTCGCGGATCTGCTCTTCAGCTACGGCAAGGTCCAGGAGGCGTTCGCCGTGCTGCAGCGGCAGGGCGCCGAGTCGAGCGCCGCCGACGTACGCGCCGGTGATCACCCCAGCATCGCCTGGCTGTGGGCCTGGTACAGCCACCACTCGTCCGGGCAGGAGGACGCCGGGCAGGACGGGCAGGAGGGCGAGGCGCGGACCGCGCGGCTCCCGCCCGCCGACGGCGGCGCGCCGAGCACGTACGCGTCGGCGACCTCCCTGTTCCAGACCTTCGAGGGCTCGTTCCTCTTCGGCGGCCGGGGCGACTGGGCGGCCGCCGCCGAGAACCTGCTGGAGGTCTCGACCCTCTCCGACGCCACGGTCTGGTCGCTGGCCAGCTCGATCAAGGCCCTCGTCATCGCGGACCGGCTCGACGCGGCCTGGCAGTGGTGCGAGTGGCTGGTCAAGGAGTCGGCGAGCCGGGACGCACCCGGCTGGCAGGCCATCTTCTCGCTCCAGCAGGCGATCGTCGCGCTGCGGCAGGGCAAGCTGGCCGCGGGCCTGGACTGCGTCCGGCTGGTGGAGAGTGTCATCACCGAGCGCAGCACGGGCTACGCGTGCGCGGCCGAGGCCGTACTCGCCGCGCTGCACATGGAGATGGGGCGCTACGACGAGGTGGCGCGGGTGTTCGCCAAGCCGATTCCCCCGGCGTGGGAGAAGAGCGTCTACTGGCTGAGCTACCTGTGCATCCGCGGCTGCTTCCACCTCGCCACGAACAGGCCGCACTCGGCGCTCGCCGACTTCCTGCGGATCGGGAAGGTGGCCGAGCGCACCCTGGTCGACCACCCCACGCTGGTGCCGTGGCGGCTCTACGTCGCCCAGGCGTGGCTGCACCTGGGCGACAGCCAGATGTCCGCCCGCATGCTCGCCGAGCACACCGCGCGCGCCCCCGGCCACGGCGGTCGCGACCACGCGATGGTGCTGCGGCTACGGGCCCGGCTGGCGCCGCCGCACAAGCGCCCCGGCCTGCTGTTCCGGGCGATCGACGAACTCCTGGACACCGGCGACCGGTTGGACCAGGCGCGTACGCTGCACGAGCTGGGCGTCGCGCTGCACGGGCTCGGGCACGAGTCCTGGGCCGCCAGGGCGCAGGCCGCGGGGGCGCACATCGCGCGCAACTGCCTGCCCGACCATGCCGTGACGCGCACGCTCGTACCGGAGCGGACCAGCAAGGCCGTGCACGAGGCCCTGGGCAAGGAGAGGCTGCTCACCCGGGCCGAGCACCGCGTGGCCGCGCTCGTCGCCAAGGGCCTGACCAACCGTCAGGTCGCGAACCGGCTCCACATCACCGTGAGCACCGTCGAGCAGCACCTGACCCGCATCTACCAGAAGCTCGGCATCTCCCAGCGCGCCGACATCGGCACGCGGCTGAAGAGCATCCCGCCCTGATCACCGCAGGCCCACGCCGCGGGGCGCGGCCGGCACCGCGCCCCTCTGCACTCTCCACCGGTCCCGTACCTCTTTAGAAGCTCTTTGTCGGGCTTTCAACCGGTGTCCGTAGCGTCGCAGTCCACAAACGAGTCGGAGTGCTCAAGGTGCGCTCTCCACCGTGTGCCGCCTCTCGCACCCGGGAGAGCGCGGGAAGGCGTTGGCACGGTGCCCACTGAGATCCCGTTCGACGAGACGTGGCTGCGCCGCTTCGGCACGGCCCGGCAGCCGGACGTACGGCTTGTCTGCCTGCCCCACGCGGGCGGCGCGGCAACCACGTTCTTCCCGCTGCAGCGGGAACTGCCGCCGTCGGTCGAGTTCGTGGCCGTGCAGTACCCGGGCCGGCACGACCGCAGGCACGAGCAGCCGCTGCGCGACGTCCGTACCCTCGCCGACCGCGTGGCCGCCGCGCTCCGGCCGCTGACCGACCTGCCGCTGGTCCTCTTCGGGCACAGCATGGGCGCGGTCGTCGGCTTCGAGACCGCCGCCCGGCTGGAGCGGGACGGCGCCAACCCGCCCCTCGGGCTGATCGCCTCGGGCCGGCACTCCCCGGCGACACCGCGCGTCGAGACCGTGCACCAGCGCGACGACGACGGGCTCATCGACGAGATCACCAAGCTGAGCGGCACCGACCCGCAGGTCCTCGCCGATCCGGACATGCGCGCCATGATCCTGCCGGCGCTGCGCGCCGACTACACCGCCGTGGAGACGTACCGCTACGACCGGAGCTTCCTGCTGCGCTGCCCGGTCAGCGTCTTCACCGGCACCGCGGACCCGAAGGTGGCCGAGCACGAGGCGGCGGCCTGGGAGCCGCTGACCTCCGGCGCGTTCCGCATCGAGCGCTTCCCCGGCGGCCACTTCTACCTCGACGGCGCGGAGCGGGCCGTCGCCACCGCCCTCCTGCGCGACATCCGGGCGTTCACGAACGCGCCCGCGCCGCAGCCCCGTTGACCCACCCCGAAAGGTAGTGCCCGCTTCATGACGACCATCGACGATCTTGTGGTGCTGATCCGTGACGAACTGGGGCTGCCGGTGTCCGTCGAGGACGCCGACCGGCCTCTGGACGAGATCGCCGGCTGGGACTCGGTGCACCTGCTCTGGCTGACCGCGGCCATCGAGCGCCGCACCGGCCGCAGCGTGTCGCTGCCGGACCTGCTGGAGGCGGGCAGCCTCAGCGGCATCCACAAGGCGGCGGTCGCGGCGTGAGCGTCAGCCGCTTTCCCGCCGAGCGCCGCCACACGCTCTACCACTGCGACGAGATACGGGCCACGGCGCCGGTCTTCCTCGACACCGAGGTGGACATGAGCCGGGTGCAGGAGCACCGGGCGGAGGCCAGGCGCGACGGCCGCCGGTACTCGGTCGTCTCGTACGTCCTCAAGGCGTCCGGCAGCGTGCTGGCCGCGCACCCGGAGGCCAACGCCGCCATCCGCGGCCGGCTCCGCCCCAAGGTCGCGCGCTACGCGACCGTCGGCGGCAAGGTGACGCTGGACAAGACCCTGGGCGGGCGCCGCGTGGTGCTGTCGTCGGTCGTGCCGAAGCTGGAGCAGTCGAGCCTGGACGACGTGCAGCAGCACGTGGACCGGCTGCGCGACGGCGACCCGGAGACGATGCCGGAGTTCGAGGCGGTACGCAAGCTGCACCGGCTGCCCGTGCCGGTGGGCCGCACCCTGTTCCGGCTGGCCACGCGGTCGTTCGCGCACCGGCCCGAGCTGCGGGGCACCGTCGCCGTCACGTCGCTGGGCCACCGAGCGGTGGACGGCTTCCACTCCGTCGGCGGCACGACCGTCACACTGGGTCTGGGGCGGATCGTGGACCGCCCGGTCGTCAGGGACGGCGCGGTCGTCGTGGCGCCGGTGATGCGGCTGAGCCTCGCCTTCGACCACAGGGTGATCGACGGGGCGGAGGCGGCGGACGTGCTGTCCGAGCTCAAGGACTTCCTGGAGGGGTACGCACCGGAGGCGGCCCCTGAAACGGCCGCCGCCGCGGAGGCCGGCGCCCCGCCGGCGGCCGTCGCCGAGCCGGCCGCGGAGGAGTCGTCCGGAAAGCCGGCCGCCGAGAAGCCGGTTGCGCAGGAGGACGCCGCCGGCGAGGAGGCCGTGCACGAGGCGGTCGATGCCCGCGACCCGGCCTCTCCCGCCCCGAGTACCTGACCTTCTTCGCACCGCCCCCGCGGGGTTCGTTCGCCGCCCCCGCGACCTGCCCCGCCGGCCCGCGTACTCTCGTCGCGGGCCGGCGGTCTTTTCGTCTGCCCCGGCCCACCGGCCGGGCCGGGCGCGGGAGTCAGTCCCGGCCCAGCTCCCGGTCGATCATCGCGAACATCTCCTCGTCGCTCGCCTCGTCCAACTCGCCGCCGGGCTCCCCGGCGGTCGGACCGGCCTCCTCGGCCCCGTCCTGCCGCACGTCTTCGAGCTGCCACAGCAGGGCCTTAAGCCGCGCGGCGAGCCGCGCCTGCTCCTGCTCGCCGAGCGTGCCCGCGGCCAGCATGTCCTCCAGCTCGCCGAGGCTCCCCGCCCCGGGGTCCGCCGGGGTCTCCGCGGCGGGCGCGCCCGGCAACTCCCCGTCGATCAGGGCGGCGAGCGCGTCGGCGGTCGGGTTGTCGAAGACGGCGGTGGCCGGGAGCCGCAGGCCGGTGGCGGCGTTGAGCCGGTTGCGCAGCTCCACGGCGGCCAGCGAGTCGAAGCCGATGGTCTTGAACGCGGCTTCGCGCGGTACGGAGTTGGCCGAGCCGTGTCCGAGCACGGCGGCGGCGTGCGTGCGTACGAGCCGCACCAGGGCCTCGGCCCGCTCGGCGGCCGGCAGCTCCGCGAGCTGCGCCCCCGACCCGCCCGACGCGGTCGGGTCGTCCGCCGCGACGGTGCGCCGCGCCGGCCTGACCACCTGCCGCAGCACCGCCGGCACCGCCACGCCCTCTTCGGCGCGCGTGCTCAGCCGCGCCGGCACCACGGCGGCGTCGCCCAGCGCCACGGCCTCGTCGAGCAGCGCCAGGCCCTCGTCGGTGGCCAGCGGCAGGATGCCCGTGCGGCTCAGCCTGGCCACGTCCGCGTCGCTGAGGTGGCCGGACAGCTCGCTCTCCTCGGCCCAGTAGCCCCAGGCGAGCGAGACCGCCGGATGGCCCTGGGCCTGACGGCGCTGCGCGAGCCCGTCCAGCCAGGCGTTGGCGGCGGCGTAGTTGCCCTGCCCCGCCGTGCCGAGGGTGCCCGCGATGGACGAGAACAGCACGAAGCCGCTGAGGTCGAGGCCGCGGGTCAGCTCGTCCAGGTGGGCGACCGCGTCCACCTTGGGCGCGAGCACCCGGTCGACCGCGGCGGCGTCGAGCGTCTCGACGGTGCCGTCCGCGGTCACGCCCGCCGCGTGGACGACGGCGGTGAGAGGGTGCTCCGCCGGTACGCAGGACAGGAGCCGTACGACGTCCTCGCGCCGCGACACGTCGCACGCGGCGACGGTGGCCTCGGCCCCGAGTCCGGCCAGCTCGGTCCGGAGCGCCGCGGCCCCCGGCGCGTCCATCCCGCGGCGGCTGGTGAGCAGCAGGTGCCGTACGCCGTGGACGGTCGCCAGATGGCGCGCGACCTGCGCGCCCAGCGCGCCCGTGCCGCCGGTGACGAGCACCGTGCCGGCCGGGTCCCGCGGCGCCGGCACGGTCAGCACGATCTTGCCGACGTGCCGGGCCTGGCTCATGAAGCGGTACGCCTCGGGCGCGCGCCGCACGTCCCAGGTGCGCAGCGGCAGCGGGGTGAGCACGTCCGACTCCAGCAGCGTGACGATCTCGGCGAGCATCTCGCGGATCCGGTCGGGGCCCGCCTCCATCAGGTCGAACGCCTGGTACGCGACGCCCGGGTGGCGCTCCGCGACGTCGGCGGCGGCGCGGATGTCGGTCTTGCCCATCTCCACGAACCGCCCGCCCGCGGGCAGCAGTTCGAGCGAGGCGTCCACGAACTCCCGGGCGAGCGAGTTGAGGACGACGTTCATGCCCGCGCCGCCTGACGCACGCCGGAACCGCTCGGCGAAGTCGAGGTCGCGGGAGGACGCGATCCGCTCCTCCGGCAGCCCCAGCTCGCGCAGCAGCCCCTGCTTCGGCGGACTGGCGGTGGCGTACACGTCCGCACCCCAGTGCCGCGCCAGTTGGACGGCCGCCATGCCGACGCCGCCGGTGGCGGCGTGCACGAGCACCGCGTCGCCCTTGGCCAGCCGGCCCAGGTCGCGCAGGCCGTAGTACGCGGTGAGGAAGACGACGGGCACCGCCGCGGCCTGCGCGAAGGTCCAGCCCTCGGGCATCGGGGCGAGCATTCGCCGGTCGGCGACCGCGACCGGGCCGAAGGAGTGCGGGAGCAGGCCGAGCACCCGGTCGCCGGGGGCGAGGTCCGTCACGCCGGGGCCCACCTCGGTGACGACGCCGGCGCCCTCGCTGCCCATGATCTGCTCGCCCGGGTACATCCCGAGCGCCATGAGCACGTCGCGGAAGTTGAGCCCGGCGGCGCGTACGGACACGCGCACCGTGCCGGGGGCGAGCGGCGCCAGCGCTTCGGGCTGGGGCAGCAGTTGCAGGGACTCGATGGTGCCGGGGGTGGTGGTGTCCAGCCTCCAGGCGCCCGCGCCGGCGGGCGGGGTCAGCGGCGGATCGTCGCGGAGGTGGGTGAGGAGTGGGGTGTGCGCGGTGCCGTGGTGGAGGGCGAGTTGGGGGTTGGTGAGCGCGTGGGCCAGGGCGCGCGGGAGGTGGGTGCGGGTGTCGGTGTGGTCGTCGGCGTCGACGAGGTGGATACGGCCCGGGTGCTCGGCCTGCGCGGAGCGGGCCAGGCCCCACAGCGCGGTGTGCGCGGGGTCGGTCGCGGGGTCGGGGTCGGTGGGCAGGGCGTGGGCGTGGCGGGTGAGGAGGACGAGGGGGGTGTCGGTGAGCCGGGGTTCGGCGAGGTACTGCTGAAGCAGGGTGAGCAGGTCGTGTACGGCGCGGTGGGCGGCAGCGGGGGTGAGGCCGGCCGGGGCGGGGGCGTAGACGACGGCGGTGGGCTGGTCGTCGGCGGCGAGGAGAGCGGTGAGGTCGAAGTGGTGCGGGGCTGTGGTGTCGGGGACCGGTGCGGCAGGGCCGAGGGTTGCCCAGCCGGTGAGGTCCGTTGCGGCGGGCGGAAGTTGCTCCGGGGTCCAGCGCAGGGCGTAGAGGTGGTCCGGGATGCCGGTCGGCTGGGGGCCGGCGGGCAGGGTGCGCAGGGTCAGCTCGCCGACCTCGGCGACGAGGCCGCCCTGCGTGTCGTACAGGGTGATCGCGACGGTGTCGGGGCCGACGGTGACTGCCTTGACGCGCAGGTGGGTGGCGGCGGTGGCGTGCAGAGCAACCTTGGACCAGGCGAACGGCACGCGGATGCCGGCCTCTTGGGCGTCCCCGCTGTCGACGAGGAGGGTGTGAAGGGCGGCGTCGAGGAGGGCGGGGTGGAGGCCGAAGGAATCGGGTCCGTGCTCGCCGGTGTGCTCTTCCGGCAGGACGACCTCCGCGTAGCGCGTCGTCCCGTCCCGCCACAGCGCGGTCAGGCCGCGGAAGCCGGAGCCGTACTCGTAGCCCTGCTTCGCCAGCCAGTCGTACGTGTCGCTAAGGTCCACGCTCGTGGCGCCCGCGGGGGGCCATGCCGCCTGCCACGGCTCGCCGTTCGCGTCGGTCGCGGGGGTCAGGCGGCCGGTGGCGTGGCGGGTGAAGGGGCGGTCAGGATCGTCGTCCGGGCGGGCGTGCACGCTGACCGTACGAACCGATCCGCCGTCCTCCGCGGGGTCGACGGTCACCTGGATCTGCGCGCCCCCGGTCTCCGGCAGCTCCAACGGCGCTTCCAGGGTGAGGTCTTCGAGGACCGGACACCCGGCCTCGTCCCCGGCCCGCAGCGCCATCTCCACCAGCGCCGCTCCCGGCACCAGCACACGGCCCTGGATCCGGTGCCCCGTCAGCCAGCCGTCACCCGCCCGCGAGATACGACCTGTCAGCACCACCGCGCCCGAGGAGGCGACGGTCACCGCCGCGCCCAGCAGCCCATGCCCGAAGGCGCCCAGGCCGAGACCCGCCGGGTCGCCCGCGGAGACGGGACCGGAGAGCCAGTAGCGACGGTGCTGGAACGCGTACGTCGGCAGCGCGACCTGCCGTCCGCCGGACCCGGCGAACACGGCGCGCCAGTCCACCCGCGCC
This sequence comes from Streptomyces sp. NPDC004134, assembly GCF_042874195.1. Classification (NCBI taxonomy): domain Bacteria; kingdom Bacillati; phylum Actinomycetota; class Actinomycetes; order Kitasatosporales; family Streptomycetaceae; genus Streptomyces; species Streptomyces sp. NPDC004134. The sequence continues at coordinate 57,127 of NZ_JBIAMS010000037.1, forward strand.
CCGGCCGCGTAGGCGGAGCCCACGCCGGACATCAGCATGCCCGCGGCACGGGAGGCCGCGGCGCCGTCCGGCTCCTCGTCGCGCGGTGCGCGGGAGAGGGCGACCCACCTGATCGGCTCGTCCGGGAGGCACTCCTGTCCCATGGCGGTCAGGACGGGGGCGGGCCCGACCTCGATGAACGTCGCCACGCCGCTCCGGGCGGCGGCCTGTACGCCGTCTGCGAAGCGGACGGCCTCGCGTACGTGCCGGACCCAGTACTCCGGATCGCAGACGGTCTCCGCGTCGGCGAGTTGTCCGGTGACGTTCGAGACCAGCGTCAGGGAAGGCCGGTGGTACTCGACGTCCTCGGCCACCCGGCGGAAGTCGGCGAGCATCGGCTCGATCAGCGGCGAGTGGAAGGCATGGGAGACCCGCAGCCGCCGGGCCCGGCCACCATCCGCCTCCCAGCGAGACACCAGCCCCTCGATCTCCCGCTCATCACCGGAAATCACCACCGACCGCGGCCCGTTCACCGCCGCCACGTCGACCCCGGAGCAGCCCTCCAACAGGGCACTGACCTCGTCGACGCTGCCGCGCAGCGACACCATCGCACCGCCCGGCGGCAGCGCGTCCATCAATCGTCCGCGGGCAGCTACGAGACGGCAGGCGTCTTCGAGCGACCACACGCCCGCGCAGTGCGCGGCGGCCAGCTCGCCCACCGAATGGCCCACGAGCACACCCGGCTCCACACCCCACGCACGGAGCTGGCGGAACGTCGCCACCTCGAACGCGAACAGCCCCGGCTGTGTGAACTCCGTCCGATGAATGAGCCCGTCGGCACCCGTGTCGGCCAGCACCTCGCCCAGCGGGCGACTCAGCAGCCCGTCGAACCCGGCACAGACCTCCTCGAACGCCTCCCGGAACACCGCGAAGCCTGTCAGCCCCGCACCCATCCCAGACCACTGCGCACCCTGACCGGTGAACAGGAGTCCGACACCGCCGGGCAGCACCGGCGAGGCGTCGCCCTCGGCCAACCGCGCCAGTCCGGCCCCGAGTTCGCCCGCGTCGGAGCCGACGACCACGGCCCGGTGGTCGGCCGTCGATCGCGAAAGCAGCGAGACCCCCACGTCGACCGGAGACACCTCTCCCCCGCCCGCCGCGACGAACTCCGCCAGCCGCGCCGCCTGTTCACGCAACGCCTCCGCGCTACGCGCCGACACCACCCACGGCACCACCGGGAGCCCGGCAGAATCCGGTTCCTCGTGCACCGGCTCGGCGGCCGGCTGCTCCAGGATCACGTGCGCGTTGGTGCCGCTGATCCCGAACGACGACACCGCCGCCCGCCGCGGCTCCCCCGTCTCCGGCCACTCCCGTGCCTCCGTCAGCAACGAGACCGCACCCGCGTCCCAGTCGACATGGGTACTCGGTGTGTCCACGTGCAACGTCTGCGGCAGCGCGCCGTGCCGCATCGCCTCGATCATCTTGATGACGCCCGCGACACCGGCCGCGGCCTGCGTGTGCCCGAGGTTGGACTTGATCGAGCCGAGGTACAGCGGCCGCTCGTCCGAGTGCTCCCGCCCGTACGTCGCCAGCAGCGCTTCGGCCTCGATGGGGTCGCCGAGCCTGGTCCCGGTCCCGTGGCCCTCGACCACGTCGACCTGCCCGGCGTTCAGCCCCGCGCCGGCCAGCGCCTGCTGGATGACCCGCTGCTGGGAAGGACCGTTGGGCGCGGTCAGCCCGTTGGACGCACCGTCCTGGTTGACGGCGGAGCCGCGGAGCACCGCCAGCACCTCGTGTCCCTGCTTGCGGGCCTCCGAAAGCCGCTCGACCAGCAGCAGCCCGACGCCCTCGCTCCAGCCCGTACCGTCCGCGCCCTCCGCGAACGCCTTGCACCGGCCGTCCGGCGAAAGCCCCCGCTGCCGCGAGAACTCCACGAAGGTGTTCGGCGTCGCCATCACGGTGACGCCGCCGACGAGCGCCCGGTCGCACTCCCCGTTCCGCATCGCCTGCGCCGCCAGGTGCAGCGCGACGAGCGACGACGAGCACGCGGTGTCGATGGTCATCGCCGGGCCTTCGAGCCCGAACGCGTACGCCACCCGGCCCGACAGCACGCTCGACAGGTTCCCCGTCAGCGCGTAGCCCTCGATCTCCTGCCGCTCGGTCGACATGCGGGGCGCGTAGTCGTGGTACATGACGCCGACGTAGACGCCGGTGCGGCTGCCGCGCAGGCTGTCGGGGTCGACGCCCGCGCGCTCGCACACCTCCCACGACGCCTCCAGCACCAACCGCTGCTGCGGATCCATCGCCAGCGCCTCACGCGGCGAAACACCGAAGAACTCAGCATCGAAATCCCCCGCGTCATGCAGAAAACCACCATGACGCGCATACGACTTCCCCGACTTACCCGGATCCGCATCGAAGAGATCCGCGCCCCAGCCACGGTCCGCCGGAAACTCCGAAATCCCCTCGCCGCCGGACCACACCAGGTCCCACAACTCCGCCGGGGAGGTCACGCCGCCGGGGTAGCGGCACGCCATCCCCACGACGACCACGGGGTCGTCCGCGTCCACGGCGGTCACGGGCGCCGCCGCGGCGGAGGCGGTGGCGGAGCCGAGCAGTTCGTCGCGCAGGTGGCTGGCGAGGCCCGCGGGCGTGGGGTAGTTGAAGACGACGGTGGGCGCGAGGCGCACGCCCGCCGCGGAGTTGACGCGGTTGCGGAGCTCGACGGCGGTCAGGGAGTCGAAGCCGAGTGCCTTGAAGTCCTGGTCGGCGTCGACGGCTGCCGCATCGTCGTAGCCGAGGACCAGCGCGGCCTGGGTGCGGACGAGCGCGACCAGCTCGGCGTCCTGCGCCGCCGCGTCGAGTCCTGCCAGCCGGGCGGCGAGCGCGGACGTGCCGGTCGCCGTCCCGGCTGCCGCCACCCGGCGGGCGCGGCGACGGGGGGCGAAGTCCCGTAGCAGATACGGCACGTCGCCGACCTCGGCCTGCGCGCGGAGCGCGGGGAGGTCCATGCGTACGGGGATGACGTTCGGCGTACGGGTGCGCAGGGCCGCGTCGAAGGAGGCGAGCCCGGGCTCCGGCGTCAGCGGGGCGATGCCGCTGCGGTGCCAGCGCGCGAGTTCGGCCTCGCCGAGCGCGGCGCCCATGCCGCCGGTCCCGCCGACGTCGCCCCACAGACCCCACGCGAGGGCCTGTCCGGCCAGCCCCTGGGCCCGGCGGCGGGCGGCCAGGGCGTCGAGCCAGGCGTTGGCTGCGGCGTAGTTGCCCTGACCGGGGGTGCCGAGCACGCCGGCGATCGAGGAGAAGAGGACGAAGGCGTCGAGATCGAGGTCGCGCGTCAGCTCGTCGAGGTGCGTCGCGGCATCGATCTTGGGGGCCAGGACGTCGCGCAGCGCCTCGGGCGTGAGGGACGCGATCGTGGCGTCGGCGACCACGCCCGCGGCGTGGATGACCGCGGTCAGCAGCCGGTCGTCGGGGAGTTCTGCGAGCATCCGGGCCACGGCGTCGCGGTCCGTGAGGTCGCAGCGGGCGAACGTGACCTCCGCACCGGCGGCCCGCAGTTCCTCCTGCAGCTCGGGCGCTCCGGGCGTGTCGATGCCGCGGCGGCCGGCGAGCAGCAGACGCCGTACGCCGTGCGTCGCCACCAGGTGACGGGCGACCAGCCCGCCCAGCGCCCCGGCCCCGCCGGTGATCAGCACGGTGCCGTTGCGGCGGCCGAGCGGCTGTCCTGTGTCCCCCGGGGGCGGCAGTTGGGTGAGGTGCGGGGTGTGCGGAGTGCCGACGTGGAGGGCGAGTTGGGGGGTCGTCAGCGCGTGGGCGAGGGTGCGCGAGAGGTGGGTGCGGGTGTCGGGGTGGTCGTCGGTGTCGACGAGGTGGATACGGTCCGGCTGCTCGGCCTGCGCCGTACGGGCCAGGCCCCACAGCGCCGCGTGGACGGGGTCGGGCTCGGCGGTGTGGGCGTGGCGGGTGAGGAGGACGAGGGGGGTGTCGGTGAGCCGGGGTTCGGCGAGGTACTGCTGAAGCAGGGTGAGCAGGTCGTGTACGGCCTGGTGGGCGACGGCCGGAGTGGGGTCACCGGGAGCGGGGGCGTAGACGACGGCGTTGGGCTGGTCGTCGGCGGCGAGGAGAGCGGCCAGGCCGGTGTGGTGCCGGGCGGCGGTGTCGGGGACCGGTGCGGCAGGGCCGAGGCTGGCCCAGCCGGTGAGGTCCGTTGCGGCGGCCGGGAGTTGCTGCGGGGTCCAGCGCAGGGTGTAGAGGTCGGCGGTGGCCTGGGGCGCGGCCGCGAGCGTCCGTAGCGTCAGCTCGCCGATCTCGGCGACCGGGCCGCCTTCGGCGTCGAAGAGGGTGATCTCGACGGTGTCGGGGCCGACGGTGACTGCCTTGACGCGCAGGTGGGTGGCGGCGGTGGCGTGCAGCGCCACCTTGGACCAGGCGAACGGCACGCGGATGCCGGCCTCTTGGGCGTCCCCGCTGTCGACGAGGAGGGTGTGAAGGGCGGCGTCGAGGAGGGCGGGGTGGAGGCCGAAGGAATCGGGTCCGTGCTCGCCGGTGTGCTCTTCCGGCAGGACGACCTCCGCGTAGCGCGTCGCCCCGACCCGCCACAGCGCGGTCAGGCCCTGGAAGCCGGAGCCGTACTCGTAACCGAGTTCGGCCAGCCGGTCGTACGCGCCTGCCAGGTCTGCGCTTTCTGCACCGGCGGGCGGCCATGCGCCCTGCCACGGCTCGCCGGCCGCCGCTTCGTCGGCGGGGGTGAGGCGGCCAGTGGCGTGCCGGGTGAAGGGGCGGTCCGGGGCGTCGTCGGGCCGGGCGTGCACGCTGACGGTACGCGCCGCGCCCTCGCCTTCGGCGGGGTCGACGGTGACCTGGATCTGCGTACCGCCGCTCTCCGGCAGCTCCAACGGCGCTTCCAGGGTGAGGTCTTCGAGGACCGGACACCCGGCCTCGTCCCCGGCCCGCAGCGCCATCTCCACCAGCGCCGCTCCCGGCACCAGCACACGGCCCTGGATCCGGTGCCCCGTCAGCCAGCCGTCACCCGCCCGCGAGATACGACCAGTCAGCACCACCGCGCCCGAGGAGGCGACGGTCACCGCCGCGCCCAGCAGCCCATGCCCGAACGCACCGAGGCCGAGACCCGCCGGGTCACCGCTCACCGCCGCCCCGGACAGCCAGTAGCGGCGCCGCTGGAAGGCGTAGGTCGGCAGCGCGAGGGGCCGTGCGCCGACGCCACCGAACACCGCGCGCCAATCCACGCGCGCGCCCGCGGAGAACGCGGCGCCGACGCCGGACATCAGCACACCGCTGGCACGCGCGCCCTCGTGCGCAAATTCTTCGTTTGCCTTCGCAGATTGTTCAATCCGCGATTCTTTCTCTTCTTCCCGGGGTGCGCGGGAGAGGGCGACCCAATTGACGGGCGCGTCCGGGAGGCATTCCTGCCCCATGGCGGTCAGGACGGGGGCGGGCCCCACCTCCACGAAAACGGAGACGCCCGTGAGAGCCGCCGACTGCACGCCGTCCGCGAAGCGGACGGCCTCGCGTACGTGCCGGACCCAGTACTCCGGATCGCAGACGGTCTCCGCGTCGGCGAGTTGTCCGGTGACGTTCGAGACCAGCGTCAGGGAAGGCCGGTGGTACTCGACGTCCTCGGCCACCCGGCGGAAGTCGGCGAGCATCGGCTCGATCAGCGGCGAGTGGAAGGCATGGGAGACCCGCAGCCGCCGGGCCCGGCCACCATCCGCCTCCCAGCGAGACACCAGCCCCTCGATCTCCCCCTCATCACCGGAAATCACCACCGACCGCGGCCCGTTCACCGCCGCCACATCGACCCCGGAGCAGCCCTCCAACAGGGCATTGACCTCGTCAAGACTGCCGCGCAGCGACACCATCGCACCGCCCGGCGGCAGCGCCTCCATCAACCGGCCTCGCGCAGCAACCAGCCGGCACGCATCGGACAGCGACCACACGCCCGCGCAGTGCGCGGCCGCCAACTCGCCCACCGAATGACCCACGAGCACACCCGGCTCCACACCCCACGCACGGAGCTGGCGGTACATCGCCACCTCGAACGCGAACAGCCCCGGCTGCGTGAACTCCGTCCGGTCCACCAGCCCGCCGTCGCGCGCGGCCAGAACCTCGCCCAACGGCCGGCTCAGCAGCCCGTCGAACCCGGCACAGACCTCCTCGAACGCCTCCCGGAACACCGCGAAGCCCGTCAGCCCCGCACCCATCCCAGACCACTGCGCACCCTGACCGGTGAACAGAAGACCCACACCGCCGCCCGGCGAGGCCGCGGACCGCTCGGAGTCGTCCGCCGCCACCCGCGCCAGCGCGCTCTTCAACTCCTCGATGTCGGCGCCCGTCACCACGGCGCGGTAGTCGCCCGTCGACCGCGACAGCAGCGACAAGCCGACGTCGACCGGAGACACCTCTCCCCCGGCCGCCGCGACGAACTCTCCCAGCCGCGCGGCCTGCTCACGCAACGCCTCCGCGCTACGCGCCGACACCACCCACGGCACCACCGGAAGCACACCGGACCGCTCGGCGGGTGCCGGCTCCGCCTCCGGTGCCGCCTCCAGGATCACGTGCGCGTTGGTGCCGCTGATCCCGAACGACGACACCGCCGCCCGCCGCGGCTCCCCCGTCTCCGGCCACTCCCGCGCCTCCGTCAACAGCGACACGGCACCCGCGTCCCAGTCGACATGCGTGGTGGGCTGATCGACGTGCAGCGTCTGCGGGAGGGACCCGTGCCGCATCGCCTCGATCATCTTGATGACGCCCGCGACACCGGCCGCGGCCTGCGTGTGCCCGAGGTTGGACTTCAACGACCCCAGCCACAGCGGCCGTTCCGCCGAGTGCTCCCGCCCGTATGTGGCGAGCAGCGCCTGCGCCTCGATCGGGTCGCCCAGCTTGGTGCCGGTCCCGTGCGCCTCCACGGCGTCGACCTGCCCGGCGTTCAGCCCCGCGCCGGCCAGCGCCTGCTGGATGACCCGCTGCTGGGAGGGCCCGTTGGGCGCGGTCAGCCCGTTGGACGCACCGTCCTGGTTGACGGCGGAGCCGCGGAGTACGGCAAGCACCTCGTGTCCCTGCTTGCGGGCCTCCGAAAGCCGCTCGACCAGCAGCAGCCCGACGCCCTCGGCCCAGCCCGTACCGTCCGCGCCCTCCGCGAACGCCTTGCACCGGCCGTCCGGCGAAAGCCCCCGCTGCCGTGAGAACTCCAGGAACATCCCGGGCGAGCCCATGACCGTGACGCCGCCGACGAGCGCCCGGTCGCACTCCCCGGTCCGCAGCGCCTGCGCCGCCAGGTGGACGGCGACCAGCGACGACGAGCACGCGGTGTCGATCGTCACCGCCGGGCCTTCGAGCCCGAACGCGTACGCCACCCGCCCCGACAGCACGCTGACCGTGGTGCCGGTGAGCAGGTGACCGTCGTGGCCGTCGTGCCCGTCGGCGAGCCGGGGGCCGTACTCCTGCGCGGTGGCGCCGATGTAGACGCCGGTGCGGCTGCCGCGCAGGCTGTCGGGGTCGATGCCCGCGCGCTCGCACGCCTCCCACGACGCCTCCAGCACCAACCGCTGCTGCGGATCCATCGCCAGCGCCTCACGCGGCGAAACACCGAAGAACTCAGCATCGAAATCCCCTGCGTCATGCAGAAAACCACCATGACGCGCATACGACTTCCCCGACTTACCCGGATCCGCATCGAAGAGATCCGCGCCCCAGCCACGGTCCGCCGGAAACTCCGAAATCCCCTCGCGCCCCGACCACACCAGGTCCCACAACTCGTCCGGCGACGTCACACCGCCCGGATAGCGGCACGCCATCCCCACCACCACGACCGGATCGTCCGCGTCCACGGCGGTGGCCGTCGTCGTGACGCCGTCGTCGGTGCCGGTGAGGCGGGCGAACAGGTGGGCAGCGAGGCGTTCGGGGGTGGGGTGGTCGAAGAGGACGGAGCTGGGCAGGTCGAGACCGGTGGCGTCGGCCAGCCGGTCCCGGAGGGTGACGGCGGAGATCGAGTCGAAGCCCAGGTCCCGGAAGGCGCGGCGGACCTCGACGGCCGACACGTCGGCGTACCCGAGGACGCCTGCGGCCTCGCCAACGACGAGCGCCAGCGTCTCCGCCGGGTCGCCGCCGGTACCGGCGGAGGAGGCCGTCGGAGCGGCGGAAGCCGGGGCGTCCGTACGCCCCCCGCCGGGGCCGTCGGCCGGGCGTACCGCCGGGGCCTGCCGCTCCCCCGTCAGCCAGTGGCGCTCGCGCTGGAACGCGTACGTCGGCAAGTCGACATGCCCGGCGTCCGCGCCCTGGAACACGGCGGACCAGTCGACGGCGACGCCGTGCAGATGGGCCCGTACGACCGCCGTCAGCACCTCGCGCACCTCGGGCGTGCCGCCGCGGCGCAGCGGTACGGTCACGGCGCTCGGCAGGCAGTCCTCGGCCATGGCGGACAGGACGCCGTCCGGGCCGATCTCCACGAGCGTGGTGACGCCGGCCGCGCCCAGCCAGCGCACGCCGTCGTGGAAGCGGACGGTCCGCCGGACGTGCCGCACCCAGTAGCCGGGGTCGCAGACCTCGTCGGCGCCGACCTCCTGGCCGTCGAGGTTGGACACGATCGGGATGCGCGGCGGCCGGAAGTCCAACTCGGCGGCGACCGCGGCGAAGTCGGCGAGCATGCCGTCCATGTGCGCGGAGTGGAAGGCGTGGCTCACCCGCAGCCGGCGCGTCTTCCAGTCGCGCTCCGCGCACACCGCGGCCAGGCGCTCGACGGCCTCGGCGTCGCCGGAAACGACCGTGGCCGCGGGGCCGTTGACAGCGGCGACGTCCAGCCCGGGGAGGGCGCGGGGGCCGCTGAGCAGCGGCTCGACCTCGTCGGCGGGCGCGCGCACGGACAGCATCGCGCCGCCCTCCGGCAGCGCCTGCATGAGCCCGCCGCGGGCGGCGACCAGGCGGCAGGCGTCGGGCAGGGTGAGCACCCCGGCGACGTGGGCGGCGGCGAGTTCGCCGATGGAGTGTCCCGCCACCACGTCCGGGCGCATGCCCCAGCTCTCCAGCAGCCGGAAGAGCGCGACCTCGAAGGCGAAGAGCGCCGGCTGCGCGTAGACCGTGCGGTGCAGCTCCGGGTCGTCGTCGGCGAACATCACGTCGCGCAGGGGGCGGTCGACGTACGGCGCGAGCGCGACGTCGAGCGCGGTGCACAGCTCGTCGAGTGCGGCGCGGAACACCGGCCAGGTCGCGTGCAGTTCGCGGCCCATGCCCGCGCGCTGGCTGCCCTGGCCGGCGAAGAGGTGCGCGACGCGGCCGTCGCGGACGGTGCCGCGCAGGACGCCGGAGGCGGGGGTGTCGTCGGCGAGCGCCGCCAGGCCCGCGAGCAGCGCGTCGAGCGTCCCCCCGGCGTCCGGAGCCGCCGCCTCCGCGGGGGTGAGGGCGGGGAGGACGGCGGCCCGGTACTCGAAGGCCGCGCGGGTGGTGACGAGGGCGCGGGCGACGTCGACGGGAGGGGCGACGTCGCCACGCGCGGTCAGGTGGTCGTGCAGCCGGCGCGCCTGGGCCCGCAGGGCGGCGGCGCTGCGGGCGGAGAGGAGGAAGGGCAGCACGCCGGCGCCGGTGACGGGCGCCGCGTCCTCCGTGAGGCCGGCCTGCGCGGGGCCTACGCGACCGGCCGCCGCCTCGGTGTCGGCGCCCCGCGCCGGCGGCTCCGCCACCACCACGTGCGCGTTCGCCCCGCCCATCCCGAACGAGCTGACCCCCGCGATCAGCCGCCGGTCCTCGTGCGGCCACGGCCCGTGCTCCTCCTGGACCCGCAGCCCGAGATCGGCGAGCGGGATCGCGGGGCTGGCGGTGCGGAAGTGGAGGCTGCGGGGCAGCTCCCGGTGGTGCAGGCTCAGCAGCGTCTTGATCAGCCCGGTGATGCCGGCGGCGCCTTCCAGGTGGCCGACGTTGGTCTTGGCGGAGCCGACGCGCAGCCGGTCCCCGTCGCCGCGGCCCGCACCCAGGGTCTCGCCGAGGGCCGTCGCCTCGACGGGGTCGCCGAGACGGGTGCCGGTGCCGTGCAGTTCGACGTACTGGACGTCGGTGGGCGCCACGCCGGCGCGGTCGCAGGCCAGCCGCAGCAGGTCGGTCTGGCCCCGGCTGCCCGGGGTGGTGAGGGTGTCCGTGGTGCCGTCGTTGTTGACGGCGCTGCCGAGGATGACGCCGAGCACGCGGTCGCCGTCTTCGAGGGCGTCGGCGAGCCGCTTGAGCAGGACGAGCCCGCCGCCCTCGCCGCGTACGTAGCCGTTGGCGCGGTCGTCGAAGGTGTGGCAGCGGCCGTCGGGCGACAGGGCGCCGAAGCTCTCGGTGATCTCGTAGCCGTCGGCGGTGAGGTTGAGGTTGACCCCGCCGGCCAGGGCGAGGTCCGCTTCGCCGCGCAGCAGGCTTTCGCAGGCGAGGTGGACGGCGGTGAGGGAGGAGGACTGCCCGGTGTCGACGGACATGCTGGGGCCGGTCAGGCCGAGGAGGTACGAGACGCGGTTGGCGATGATGCCGCGGTGCAGGCCCGTCGCGGTGTGCTGGCCGACGGCGGCCGGGCCGAGCTGCTGGGTGAGCCGGGCGTAGTCGTCGGCCATGGCTCCGACGAACACCCCGGTGCGGGTGCCGGCGAGCGACGCGGGCACGATGCCGGTCCGTTCCAGCGCCTCCCAGGCCAGCTCCAGCACGAGGCGCTGCTGCGGGTCCATGGCGGCGGCCTCGCGCGGGCCGATGCCGAAGAAGGCGGGGTCGAAGAGGTCGACGTGGCCGAGGAACGCGCCGCGGCGCGCCTTCTGCCCCGCCTCCCCCGGCGCGTGCAGGTCGGGCCGGCCTTCGGGGAGCCCGGTGACGGCGTCGCGGCCGTCGCGCAGCAGCTCCCAGAACGCCTCGGGCGTGTCAGCCTGCGGGAGACGGCAGGCCGTCCCCACCACGGCGATGGATGCCGGGCCTTCGGGTCGCGCGAGGGCCTGGGCCGCCGGTTCCGACACTGTCCACACTCCGATTCCGTCGGGGGCCCGGCGGGCGCGCGGAGGCGATGCCGGGCGCGGTACTGGCTCATGCTGGGCGGCCGGGCTAAAGAGGGCCTAACCGTGGGCTGAGTGCTTACGCACAGGTCACGCCGACTCCGCCGGGGCCTCGCGGCGCTCCCGGCGCCGGGCCCGCAGCCGGACGACGACGAACCGCACGACGAGCACGAGGAGGATCGCGCCGACGACGGCGGTGAACCCGTTGGCGTACTGCTCCACCGTGTCGTGGCTGCTGCCGACCGCGTAGCCGACGGTGAGCAGCACGAGGTTCCACAGCAGCGAGCCGATCGCCGTGTACGCCACGAACAGCGGCATCGCCATGCGCTCGATCCCGGCGGGGAGCGAGACGTAGCTGCGCACGATGGGGATAAGCCGGCCGACCAGCACCGCCTTGGCGCCGTAGCGGGCGAACCACCCCTCGGCGCGGTCGAGGTCGGACTCCTGGACCAGCGGGAAGCGGATGAAGATGGCGCGGGTGCGGCGTCTGCCGAGCAGCGCGCCGACGTAGTAGTGGAGGACGGATCCGATGACGGAACCGATGGTGCTCCAGCAGACGAGGGCGAAGAAGTTGAGATCGCCGAGGCGCGCCGTGTACCCGCCGAGGAGCAGCACCAGCTCGCTGGGCACGGTGGGGAAGAGGCTCTCCAGGCCGGTGGCGATCGCGACCCCGGGCGAGCCGAGGCTCTCCATGAGGTCGGTGGCCCAGTTGCCTGAGCCGTCCGAGGGGCCGGCGGCCCACACCTGAGGTTCGAGGATCATCGCACTTCCCGGGCTCTGCGGGTCGGGGGCGGGCAGGAGTGACCGGCGGGGGTGTGCCCGCCGGTCTCAGCCCGTCGTTCGGCTGCGGTCCGCGACGTCAGTCGCAGAGCGCGATGGAGTTGAACGACTCGGTCTCGCTGACGAGGGTCCACGTCAGCTCGCCGACCTTGCCGGCGTAGCGGCCACCGGTGCCGTAGGCCGGGAGCTTCTGCTCCTTGCCGGAGGCCAGCGCGGTCAGGTTGACCAGGCCCGCAACGTGGATGGTGCCGTCGTCGAGGGTGTACTCGGCGGCCGAGAACGAGAACAGCTCGCCCGTCTCGGCGTCCTTCTTGATGATGATGCCCTTGATGTCGTTGGTGCCGATGCGGTTGCGCTGGTCGTCCAGCACCGCGTCCTCGGTGATCACGACGTCGCCGACACTGGGACCGACCGGAGCCGCGTCCTTGGTCTCGGTGGTGACCAACTGCTCGATGAAGGAGAGGGTCATGCACTCGGCCTTGTGGGTGTCCGCGGCGTGGGCCTGGCTCGCGCCGATCGGCACGGTGAGCACGATGGCCGCGGCCCCGGCGGCGGTCAGCCGGGAGGGGATCTCTGTCGGGCGCACTGCTGTCCCTTCTGGTGGTGATACTGCTGGGCGAAAGCGCCGGGCCCCGCTCAGCAGAGCAGGCACCGGCGCCGACGCGGTCATGCTGGTGCGTTGGCCTAAAGCCGCCCTTGCCCGGTTCTCACCTTCGGAGTACGGGCCGCGGGCCGCCCGGAGAGCGCGGGGCGCGGGGCCGGGCGCGCTCTCCGGGCGCGTACCGGATCCGGTCAGGCGGTGGGGGCGCCGAACCAGGCCCGGAGCGCGATGCGCAGTTCGTCCTGGCCCCAGCCGTCGCCGTCGTGCCAGGCGACGCAGCCGTCGGGGCGCAGCAGCAGGGTGCCGGGCAACTCAGGTACGGGCTGGGCGCGGACGACCTCGACCCGGTCGGCCCAGCCGCTCTCCTCCTGCGCCGAGGCGTCACCGGAGAGGTCCAGCAGCACGCCGCGGCCGGACTGCAGGGTCTCGGCGACGCCCATGTCGCCGGCCGCGGTCTTGATGCGCACCTGCGGCAGCCGTCGGCCGAGCAGCCGGTCGTCCTCGTCGCTCTTCGGCACGCCGTCGTACGCGATGGGGACGGCGGGGCCGAGGTTGGTGACGAGCTCGGCGAGGAACACGTTCACGTCGTCGAACTTCAGGAACTCGGCCATCATCTCGCGCATGTAGCGAGCGAGGGGGCGCGGGTAGAGGAGGGCGAGCTGCGCCTGGATGTTCATGCAGGCCAGCCGGCCCGCGAGGTGCCGCTCGTCGTGGTACGAGTCGAGCAGGCTCTCCGGCGCCCAGCCGTGCACCTCGGCGGCGATCTTCCAGCCGAGGTTGACCGCGTCGCCGATGGCGGTGCCGATGCCCTGCCCGTTGTACGGGTAGTGGACGTGCGCGGCGTCGCCGGCGAGGAACACCCGGCCCTTGCGGTACTGCTCGGCGTTGCGGGTGACGATCGAGTAGTGCCGCAGCCAGTGCGCCTCGGTGGCCTTCAGCTCCTTGCCGGTGAGCCGCTCGACGGTGTCGCCGAGCTGCTCCAGCGTCGCCGGGCCGTCCTCGAACTCCGGCGGCTCGGTGGAGAACTCGGCGCTGAAGACGCGCATGACGTCGGGGCTGAGCGGGGCGCCGAGGAACTGGTCGCCGTTGTCGGTGTAGGACAGGCCGTACTGCTCGCGGGCCACGTCCTCGCGGTTGATCGCGACGTCGCCGACGATGCCGCGGACGATCACCCAGTCGTCGCCGACGTAGTCGATGCCGGCGCCCTCGCGGACGACGCTGTCCCGCCCGTCGCAGCCGACCAGGTACCGGCAGCGCAGCGTCTCCTCACCGGCGTCGGAGGCGAGCGTGACGGTGATGCCGGACCCGTCGGCGGCCTCCTCGAAGCCGGTCAGGCGGGTGGCCCAGCGCAGGTCGACACCGAGCTCGACCGCGCGGTCGATCAGCACCTTCTCCAGCCGGGACTGCAGCACCATGTGGGTGGGCTCGCGCGGCCCCTGGACCTTCTCGAAGGCCAGGCGCAGGTCCGCGAACCGCACCTCGGGGAAGGTCACCGTGCCTTCCCGCAGCCCGGCGGCCAGGCCGCGCTGGTCCAGCATCTCCAGCGTGCCCGCGTTGATCGCCATGGCCGGAGCCTCGGCGCGCTGCGCGGGGTGGACGTCCACAAGGACCGCGGGCACGTCGCGCATCGCCAGCTCGCAGGCGAGCATCAGACCGGCGGGCCCGGCGCCCACGACGACGACCGGCTCACTCATAAAGGCTCCTTCGGAAGGTACGAACGTACGTCGGCAGGGGGCGCGTCGCCCGGGTCGGCGCTCGGCGCGTCACCGGGCCGCGGCCCCGGCCGCTGGTGCGAGGGGGGTCTCCCCCTCGAACGTGGTCATCAGATAGCCCGCCAGCGCCTGCGGCGTGGGGTTGTCGAAGATGGCCATCGGCGGGATCTGCAGGCCCGACACGGCCGCGACCCGGTTGCACAGTTCGAGGGCCGTGAAGGAGGAGAACCCCAGCTCGGTGAACTGGGCGTCGGCCGGGATCTCCGCGGTGTCCGCGTGCCCGAGGACCTGGGCGGCGGCGTCCCGCAGCAGGTCGAGCAGCAACTCGGCGCGCTGGGCGGCGGGGGCGGTGTCCAGCCGGTGGCGCAGCCGCGCGGCGGCCTCGCCGAGGGGCCCGGCGCCGTCGGCGTCCGCCTCCCGGGCACCGCTGTCCGCCGCGCCGGCGCCGCCGGCCCCGGGGATCGCGCGCAACAGGGAGCCGACGGCGTCCTGTTCCGACTGCCTCACGTAGCGGTCCCAGTCGACGTCCACCAGGACGGGCGCGGCCGACCGGCCGGCGAGGGCCCGTACCGCCAAGCGGGCCGCGGGCGTGGGTGCCATGGGGCGGATGCCCTGGTAGCGCAGGTGCTTTCCGGCCGCGGTCTCCGCCGCGTCAGGGGCCTGCCAGGGGCCGCAGGCCAGCGAGGTGACGGGCAGGCCGCGGGCGCGGTACGTGTGCGCCAGCGCGTCCAGGTGGGCGTGCACCGCACCCTGGGCGCCGAACCCGGCCGCGCCGAGGGCGCCGACCGCGGAGGAGCAGAGCACGAACGCCTCCAGCCCGCGGTCCAGGGTCAGTTCGCAGAGGTTGGCCAGGGACGCGGTGGCCGGGTCGAGCAGCCGGCCGATGTCGTCGCCGTCCACGGCCCCGACGACGGCGTCGTCCAGCTCGGCGGTGTGCACCACCGCGCTCAGCGGGTGCTCGGGTGCGACGGAGCGGAGGAGCGCGGCGACGGCGTCGCGGTCGGTGAGATCGACCGCGGCGACGGCCACGTCCGCGCCCGCCTCGCGCAACTGCGCGACCAGCGCGGCGGTTTCGCCGTCCGTCCCGTCCGTCCCCGGCCCGGCGGCCAGCAGCAGATGGCGTACACCCTCGCGTACGAGCTCCGCGGCGACCTCGCCGGCGAGCGCGCCCGACGCACTGGTCACCAGCACGGTGCCGTCCGTGGCGCGCAGCCACGGCTCGGTGGCGGCGGCGAGGTCCGCGGGCCGCAGCCGGCGGGCGAAGAGCGCCCCGGGCCGGATCGCCACCTGGTCCTCGCGGGCGCCCGAGCGGTCCGCGCGGCCTGCCAGCGCGGCCCGGAGCCGGTCGCGCACGTCCCGGTCGCCGGCGCCGCCCGCGGGCAGGTCGGCCAAGCCGCCCCAGCGCTCGGGGTGTTCGACGGCGAACGCCTGCGCCAGCCCCCAGATCCCGGCCTGCGCGGGGTCGGCGAGCGGGTCCTGACGACCGGTCGCGACGCCGCCCGCGGTCACGAACCACACGGGTGTCCGCGCGGCGGCGTCGTCGAGCGCATGCAGCAGCGCGGCGGACTGCTCCAGACCGTCGGGGCCGTCCGGCCGCGCCGGGTCGGCGAACGCCAGCAGCGACAGCACACCGGCGAGCCGGGGCCCGCAGGCGCCCAGCGCGGCGCGCAGCCGGCCGGCGAACGTCGTACGGGCCATCTCCCGCTCTACGGTGACGACTTCGGCGCCGGCACCGCCCTCGTCCAGCGCGGTGAGCACGGTCCGTACGGCCGGCTGCTCCTCGGCGCCCTCGGGGACCAGGACGACCCAGGCGCCGTCCAGCAGGGGCGGCGTGCCGCCGTCCAGGGCCTCCCAGCCGAGGCGGTGGCCCCAGCCGCGCTGACGGCGCCAGGTGACGAGCGCGGGCAGGACGGTCTTCCACGCCGTGACGTCGGCGTCCCGCACGCCCATCGCGGACAGCACGCCGTCCAGGTCCTCGCGCTCCAGCGCGTCCCACAGCCCGGCGTCGGCGGGGCGGGCGTCGGTCGCCTTGGCGGGGTCGGCGCGCAGCCAGTAGGGGCGGTGCTGGAAGGGATAGGTGGGCAGGACGGGGAGCTTGGCCGCGGTCCCGGGGAGAGCAGGGGTGAGGTCGAGGGGGTGGTGGTGGGTGTGGAGGCTGACCAGGGTGGCGAGGTGGGTGAGGGTCTCCGTGGCCAGGTGGGGGGTGCGCTTCGTACCAGACGGGAGGTGGGGGGTGAGGGTGGGGTGGGGTGCGAGTTCGGTGAAGAGGCTGATGCCGTCGGCGTCGGTGAGGTGGGTGGTGCCTTGGTGGAAGCGGACGGGTTGGCGGATGTGCTGGGCCCAGTAGGCGGGGTCGTGGTGCTGGTCGTTGGTGGCGGGTGCACCGGTGACGTTGGAGATGACGGGGATGTCGGCTTCGCCGAGGGTGTGGTGGGCGAAGAGGTCTGTCAGGTGGTTGGTGAAGGCGTCGAGGATCGGTTCGGTGTGGGCGGTGTGGAAGGCGTGCGCGACCTTGAGCGCCTTGCTGCGGATGCCGGCCTCGGTCAGCTCCGCGGCCAGGGCCTGGAGCGACTGGTGCGGGCCGGCGACGGCGAGGGAGGTGGCGGAGTTGTACGCCGCGATGGCCACCGCGGGGTGGTTCCGCAGGTACGGGGCGAGGGTGTCGGCGTCGGTGTTGACGGCGAGCATGCCGGTGCCCTCAGGAAGGGTGTGCAGCAGCTTGGCGCGGGTGGCGACCATGTCCGCCGCGGCTTCCAGGGGCAGGACGCCGGTGAGGTGAGCGGCGGACAGTTCACCGATGGAGTGGCCGATGAGCGCGGTTGGCTCGACGCCGGTGGTCCGGAGGAGCCGGTAGCCGGCGACGTGGTGGGCGAAGAGGGCGGGCTGGGTGTAGAGCGTGGTGCCCAGCAGCTCCGCCTGCTCGCTGTCCTTCGCGGCGAACATGACCTCGCGCAGCGGCGTCCCGGTGCCCAGATGTTCGTCGAGCGCCGCACAGACCTCGTCCAGGGCTTCGGCGTAGACGGGGAAGGTTTCGTACAACTCGCGGCCCATGCCTGGGCGCTGGCTGCCCTGCCCGGAGAACATCACCGCGAGACGGCCGCCGGACTCGACGGAGCCGAGGCTGGTGACCAGCGCCGGGTGCGCGGCACCGGTAGCCAATGCGGTGAGGGCTCCGCGGAGTTCGTCGCGGTCCGCGGTGACGATGCCCGCGCGGTGCTCCAGCTTCGCCCGCCCGGACCACAGCCCAGCCGCCAGGGCACCCACCTCGACGTGCGGGTGCTGCTCCACGTACGCCGCCAGCCGCTCGGCCGACTGCGCGAGCGCGGCCG
>NZ_JBIAMS010000038.1:0-67825 GCF_042874195.1 Streptomyces sp. NPDC004134
CCATCGTTCAACGACACCAGCGGAGCACCCGCCGAGATCGCCCTGTCCATGATCTTGTGGATCTTCTCCGCATGCGCCTCACCCAACGCACCACCAAAGATCCGGAAGTCATGCGCGTAGACGAACACCGTCCGCCCATGCACCGTCCCCCACCCCGTGATCACACCATCCGTATACGGCCGCTTCGCCTCCAGCCCGAACCCCGAAGCACGATGCCGCCGCAACGGCTCCACCTCACTGAACGACCCCTCGTCCAGCAGCAGATCGATCCGCTCCCGGGCAGTGAGCTTCCCCTTCGCCCTCTGCGCGGCAGTCGCCCGCTCACTCGGCCCCGCCTGCGCCTGGGCACGGATCCGGCGCAGTTCGGCCGCCCGCCCCCGGGCCTCGTTCTCGACGGCGCCTGCCGTCGCTGCCGCGTCGGAGGGGGCGTAGTCCACTGTGGTCATGAAACGACGGTACGGGTACTTGGGCATCGAACCTTATGTCATTTCCCTACAACGTCGGCCGGTAAATCATGAGCACCCGGCACTATGTGCAGGTGACGGGGCCAGAGATCGGCCAACGACACGTCGATCAGGGCTGTAGGGCTTCGACAAGCAGTTGGACAGATCGTTGATGCGCGAGAAGGTTCCGTAACAGACCTTCTTGTTAGCCTGGAGCCATGACCATCATGCCCGTATCCCGCGCGCCCGAACGTACCGTGCCGGACGTCACCGGCATCCTCATGCACACCGCGCACGTGCTCAACACCCGGCTGTCCGCCGCACTGACGGAGGTCGGCCTGCTCCAGCGCGAGCAGTGCGTGCTCGTCCACGCACTCGGGGCCGAGCGCACCCAGGGACAGCTCGCCGAGCTGTCGCGCATGGACAAGACCACGATGGTCGTGACCGTGGACGGCCTGGAGAAGGCCGGGTACGCCGAGCGGCGGCCGTCGAGCACGGACCGCAGGGCCCGCATCATCCACGTCACCGAGGCCGGCGCGGAGGTCGCCGCCCGCGGCCAGGAGGTCGTCGACCGGGTGCACCAGGAGGTGCTCGACGCCCTGCCTGCCGCGCAGCGGGACGCCTTCGTCGCCGCCCTGGAGGGCCTGATGGCCGGCCCGCTCGCCGAGCCCGTCCCGTCCGACCAGCCGGTGCGCAGGGCGCGGCAGGCCCGGCGGTAGCCGGCGAGAAGGTCCGTACAAGAAAACTGAATAAGAGATAGTCCCGTAGAAAACCATCTGCTACGGTCTCTCCTGTTGCCCAACGCATCAGGAGAGACCGCATGAACGCCACCGACGCACCGCAGGACCGATCCCGCTGGTTCGCACTCGCGATCCTCTGCACCGGCGCGCTGATGATCGTCCTCGACGGCAGCATCGTCACCGTCGCGCTGCCCGCCATCCAGCAGGACCTCGGGTTCTCCCCCGCCGACCTGACCTGGACCGTCAACGCCTACATGATCGCCTTCGGCGGTCTGCTCCTCCTCGCCGGCCGCCTCGGCGACCTGCTCGGCCGCAAGCGGGTGTTCGTCGCCGGCATCGCGCTCTTCACCGCCGCCTCGCTGCTGTGCGGCCTGGCCACGGAGCCGTGGACGCTGATCGCCGCCCGCTTCCTGCAGGGCGTCGGCGGGGCCCTGGCCTCGGCCGTCGGGCTCGGCATGATCGTCACGCTCTTCACCGATGCGAAGGAGCGGGCGAAGGCCATCGGCGCCTTCGCGTTCACCGGCGCGGTCGGCGCCTCGCTGGGCCAGGTGCTCGGCGGTCTGCTCACCGACGCGCTGAGCTGGCACTGGATCTTCTTCATCAACGTGCCCATCGGGCTGGCGACCGCCGCGCTGGCGCTGCGCCTGCTGCCGGGCGACCGCGGCATCGGCCTGGCCGCGGGGGCCGACGTCGCCGGGGCGCTGCTGGTCACCTCCGGGCTGATGCTCGGCGTCTACACCATCGTCGAGACCGAGAGCCACGGCTGGGGCTCCGGCCGCACCCTGGGCTCCGCCGCGCTCGCCGCGGCCCTGCTCGCCGGCTTCGTGCTCCGCCAGGCCCGCGCCGCCGCGCCGCTGCTGCCGCTGCGCGTGTTCCGCTCGCGCACCGTGGCCGGCGCCAACGCCGTCCAACTGCTCGTGATCTCGGGAATCTTCGCCTTCCAGATCATCGTGGCGCTCTACATGCAGCAGGTGCTGGGCTACGGAGCCGCCGAGACCGGTCTCGCGATGCTGCCGGCCGCGCTGACCATCGGCGTCACCTCGCTGCTCGTCTCCGCCCGGCTGGTGGCGCGGTTCGGCGAGCGGTCGGTGCTGCTGGCCGGTCTCGTACTGCTCGCGGCCGGTCTTGCGCTGCTCGTCCGGCTCCCGCGGGACCCGGCCGAGGTGAGCTACGCGGTCCACCTGCTGCCGACGATGCTGCTGCTCAGCGGCGGCGGGCTGGTGCTGCCCGCGATGACGGCGCTGGGCATGTCCGGGGCGCGCGAGGACGACGCCGGGGTGGTGTCGGGGCTCTTCAACACCGGGCAGCAGATGGGCGGCGCGCTGGGCGTCGCGGTGCTGACCACGCTGGCGGCGGGGCGCACGGAGTCGCTGGCCGCGGGCGGGGAGGGCCGGGACGCGGCGCTGACGGGCGGCTTCCAGCTCGCCTTCGGCATCGGGGCGGTGCTCGTCGCCGCGGCGGCGGTGCTGACGGTCGCGGTGCTGCGGCCGCGTACGGCCGGCGGACCGCGGCAGCCCGGCGGCGGCGCGGAGGCTCCCGGTACGGGGAGCGCCGTCGCGCAGAGCGCGGACGGGCAGGGTGCCGGTGCCGGCTCCGGCACCGCGGCGGCGCCCGGTGCTACTCCTGCGGCACGACTCCGGCCCGCAGCAGACCGTAGGCGTACGCATCGTCCAGCGCCTGCCACGACGCCGCGATGACGTTGTCCGCGACGCCGACGGTGTCCCACTCGCCCCGGCCGTCGCCGGTGGTGATCAGCACCCGCGTCGTCGACGCGGTGCCGTGGGTCCCCTCCAGGATCCGCACCTTGTAGTCGATCAGCTCGAAGTCGGCGAGCTGGGGGTAGATCCGCTCCAGCGCCACCCGCAGGGCCCGGTCCAGCGCATGGACCGGGCCTTTGCCCTCCGCCGTGACGACGGCCCGCTCCCCCTTCGCCCACAGCTTGACCGTGGCCTCGTTGGCGTGGGTGCCGTCCGGCCGGTCCTCGACGATGGCCCGCCAGGACTCGGTACGGAAGTAGCGCCGCGTCCGCCCGGACTCGCGCAACTGCAACTCCTCGCGGAGCAGCAGCTCGAAGGAGGCGTCGGCGGCCTCGTACGTCAGCCCGCGGTGCTCGTTCTCCTTCACCCGCTCCACCACCCGGCTCAGCAGCTCGCGGTCGTCGCCGAGGTCGAGGCCGAGGTCCTTGCCCTTCAGCTCGATGGACGCCCGCCCCGCCATGTCGGAGACCAGCATGCGCAGCCGGTTGCCGACCAGCTCGGGGTCGATGTGCTGGTAGAGGTCGGGGTCGACCTTGATCGCGGAGGCGTGCAGGCCGGCCTTGTGGGCGAAGGCCGAGACCCCGACGTACGGCTGGTGGGTGGCGGGCGCGATGTTGACGACCTCGGCGACGGCGTGCGAGATCCGGGTCATCTCCGCCAGCTTGCCCGCGGGCAGCACCCGCATGTCGTACTTCAGCTCCAGCGCGGCCACCACGGGGAAGAGGTTGGCGTTGCCGACGCGCTCGCCGTAGCCGTTGGCGGTGCACTGCACGTGGGTGGCGCCGCCGTCGACGGCCGCCAGGGTGTTGGCCACGGCGCAGCCGGAGTCGTCCTGGGCATGCATGCCCAGCCGCGCGCCGGTGGCGGCCAGCACCTCGGCGACGGTCTCGCGCACCTGGCCGGGGAGCATGCCGCCGTTGGTGTCGCAGAGCACGACGACGTCCGCGCCGGCCTCGTGCGCGGCGGCGACGACCTGCTTCGCGTACGCGGCATTGGCCCGGTGGCCGTCGAAGAAGTGCTCGCAGTCCACGAAGACCCGGCGGCCGTGTTCGCGCAGGTACGCGACCGTGTCGCGGATCATCGCCAGGTTCTCGGCGAGCGTGGTGCGCAGCGCCAGCTCCACGTGCCGGTCGTGCGCCTTGGCGACCAGGGTGACGACGGGGGCCTTCGACTCCAGCAGGGCGAGGACCTGGGGGTCGTCCTCGACCCGTACGCCCGCCTTGCGGGTGGCGCCGAAGGCGACGAGCTGCGCGTGCCGGAAGTCGACCTCGTCGCGGGCGCGGCGGAAGAACTCCGTGTCCCGGGGCACCGCGCCTGGCCAGCCGCCCTCGATGAAGCCCACGCCGAAGTCGTCGAGGTGCCGGGCGATGGCCAGCTTGTCCGCGACGGTCAGGCTGATGCCCTCGCGCTGCGCGCCGTCACGCAGCGTGGTGTCGAAGACGTGGAACGCGTCGTCGGGGGCCCCGGGGGCGGCGGGCTCTGTGCTCATCGAAGTGCTCCTGTCGGGATGGTGTGCTCTCAGGTCCCGGAAACGGAAAAGACCCCTCGCGGGTCGCGAGAGGTCTGCGCGCGGGTCTGGGACGCGGTGAGCCGGCACCGCATGCGGATCGCGGTACGGGTCAGCGCGGACCGGCGCGCCTGTTGCCAATAATCATGACGGCAGACGAGGTCACGTCGGGAAGTCTGGCACACACTCCGCCCGACCTGGAGACCCGTCTCACCATACGGGCAGAGTGCCCACGTTTCGTACGGGGAGGTCAGGGCGCAATTGCGGTCTTGTGTGGATGACATGCGCGTGCCAATTTGGTCCCCGGCCAGTCGGTACGGCACCTCCCACAACCCCCACATGGTTCACACAAAGGAGAACCACCGCATGAGCCCCCTGAAGTCCGCGCGTCTGGGCGGCACCCTCGCCGCCCTTCTCCTCCTCGGCACCGCCGCCCTCGGCTCCACGGCCGCCGCGGCGCCCCCGCCGGCCGACCGTCCCGGGCAGGGGGTGCAGGCCGACGCCGCCACCCTCGCGCTCGACGCCGACGTCACCCGCACCCTCGGCGGCGACAGCGCCGGCACGTATCTGGACGCCGGCACCGGCGAGCTGGTCGTGACGGTCACCGACGAGGCCGCCGCCGCCGAGGCCCGTGCCGCCGGCGCCCGCGCCGAGCTGGTCGAGCACAGCGCCGCGGAGCTGCGCTCCGCGATGGGCGCCTTCGAGGACCGGGCGAAGATCACCGGCACCTCCTGGGGTGTCGATCCGGCCACCAACCAGATAGCCGTGCAGGCCGACTCCACCGTCTCGGCCGCCGGGTACGCGAAGCTCAAGCGCGTCGCGAAGAGCCTCGACGGCGCGGCCCGGGTGGAGCGGATACCCGGGGCGTTCAAGAAGGAGGTCCTCGGCGGCGACGCGATCTACGGCGGCGGCTACCGCTGCTCCGCGGCGTTCAACGTGACCAAGAACAACGCCCGCTACTTCGTCACCGCGGGACACTGCACCAACGCCGGCGCCTCCTGGTCGGCCACCAGCGGCGGCGCGGCCATCGGCACCCGCGAGGGCACCAGCTTCCCGACCAACGACTACGGCATCGTCCGCTACACCGACGGCTCCTCCCCCGCGGGCACCGTGAACCTCTACAACGGCAGCACCCGGGACATCTCCAGCGCCGCCAACGCCGTCGTCGGCCAGGCCATCCAGAAGAGCGGCTCCACCACCCAGGTCACCAGCGGCACCGTGACCGCGGTGAACGTGACCGTCAACTACAGCGAAGGACCCGTCTACAACATGGTCCGCACCACCGCCTGCTCCGCCGGCGGCGACAGCGGCGGCGCCCACTTCTCGGGCAACGTCGCGTACGGCATCCACTCCGGCAGCTCGGGCTGCACCGGCACCAACGGCTCCGCCATCCACCAGCCGGTCACCGAGGCGCTCAGCGCGTACGGCGTGAGCGTCTACTGACGCACCGGACGCACCGGCAGCGCCACACGGCACGAAGGGGGCCGCCGCCGCAGCCCGGCGGCGGCCCCCGGCGCCGCGGTACGGGAGCCGCCGGCCCCGTACCGCGGCGTCAGCCAGCACCGTGCCCCGGCCCGGCCCGGCCCGGCCCGCGCTTCGGCGAGCCCCTGCCTCAGCCCAGCTCGTGCATCCACCCGTGCGGGTCCGGCGCCTGCCCCGTCTGCACGTCGACCAGCGCCTTGCGCAGCCGCGCCGTGATCGGCCCCATCGCCCCGTCGGCGACCGTCCACTCCGCCGTGCTCGACTTGGCGTGCCCCACCGGCGTGATGACCGCCGCCGTGCCGCACGCGAAGGTCTCCGAGATCGTGCCGTCCAGGCAGCCGGCCTGCCACTCCTCCTTGGAGATCCGCACCTCGCCGGTGCGGTAGCCGAGGTCGGCGGCGATGGTCAGCAGCGAGTCGCGGGTGATGCCCGGAAGCAGCGTGCCGGTCAGCTCGGGCGTGACCACCTCCGCCGCCCCTTCCTGCCCGCCGGGCCCGCCGCCCCGCACGAAGTACAGGTTCATCCCGCCCATCTCCTCGATCCACCGGCGCTCCACCGCGTCCAGCCAGACCACCTGGTCGCAGCCCTGCTGCACGGCCTGGAGGGTGGCGGCCATCGCGCCCGCATAGTTGCCCGCGCACTTGGCCTCGCCGGTGCCGCCGGGCGCGGCGCGCACGTACTCCTCGGTGAGCCAGACCGACACCGGCTTGATGCCGCCCGTGAAGTACGCGCCCGCGGGCGAGGCCAGCACCATGAACAGGTACTCGTGCGCCGGGGAGTTCACGCCGAGGCCGACCTCGGTGGCGAACATGAACGGGCGCAGATAGAGCGACTCCTCGCCGGTGCCCGGCACCCACGCCTTGTCCTGGCGCACCAGCGCGTCGATGGCCGCCACGAAGGTCTCGACGGGCAGCTCCGGCATCGCCAGCCGGCGCGCGGAGAGCTGGAAGCGGCGCGCGTTGGCGTCGGGACGGAATGTACGGACGCTGCCGTCCGGCTGCCGGTACGCCTTCAGCCCCTCGAAGATGGACTGCCCGTAGTGCAGCGCCATCGTCGCCGGGTCGAGGGTGAGCGGCGCGTACGGCTGGAGCTGCGCGTCGTGCCAGCCGCGGCCCTCGGTCCACTTGATCGTGACCATGTGGTCGGTGAAGTGCTTGCCGAAGCCGGGGTTGGTCAGGATCGCCTCGCGCTCCGCGTCGGACAGCGGGTGCGCGGACGGCTTGAGCTCGATCGTGGTCATGAGATTCGTGTCCTTCACCGTTCGGTGGGTGGCGGACCGCGTCCCGTACCGAGGTCCTCGCACCCGAAGGTACTAGGACGTCCGAGCATTACCCCGTGCCGCGGCCCCCTGTCGATTATGACGGGGGCGCGTGCAGCGGCAAGCGTGGCGGTGGTACGCGGCCCGAAGGGTCATCGTCGCACCGGCGCCGCCCGGAGGGCAGCGCCGGTCGGCCGTAAGGAGAAACCTGACCGGCCGGGCCGGCCGCGGCGAGCGTGTGTGGTCCCGGCGGTCAGCCGGATACTCGGGCGGCGAGCGCGTCGCCGATCTCGTCCGTGCTGCGGGCCGCGGTGCCCCGCGCGGCGAGGTCGGCCTCGACGGCCTCCTCGACACAGGCGGCCTGCGCGGCGTACCCGAGGTGGCGCAGCAGCAGGGCGACCGACAGCACCGTGGCCGTCGGGTCGGCCTTGCCGGTGCCGGCGATGTCCGGCGCGGAGCCGTGGACCGGCTCGAACATCGACGGGAAGGCGCCGGCCGGGTTGATGTTCCCGGAGGCGGCGAGGCCGATGCCACCGCTGATGGCGGCGGCGAGGTCGGTGAGGATGTCGCCGAAGAGGTTGTCGGTGACGATCACGTCGAACCGCTCGGGCTGGGTGGTGAGGAAGATCGTCGCGGCGTCGACGTGCAGGTAGTCCGTGCTGACGTCGGGGTACTCGGCGCCGACCCGGTCGAAGGTGTTCTTCCACAGGTGGCCGGCGTAGACGAGCACGTTGTTCTTGTGCACGAGCGTCAGCTTCCGGCGCGGGCGGGCCTGGGCGCGCTCGAACGCGTCCCGGACCACGCGCTCCACGCCGTACGCGGTGTTGACGCTGACCTCGGTGGCGACCTCGGCCGGGGTGCCGGTGCGCAGGCTGCCGCCGTTGCCGGTGTACGGGCCCTCGGTGCCCTCGCGGACGACGACGAAGTCGATGGCGGGGCGGCCGGCGAGCGGGGTCTCGGTGCCCGGGAAGAGCTTCGACGGGCGCAGGTTCACGTAGTGGTCGAAGGCGAAGCGCAGCTTCAGCAGCAGCCCGCGCTCCAGCACGCCGGACGGCACCGAGGGGTCGCCGATGGCGCCGAGCAGGATCGCGTCGTAGTCCTTGAGGGCCGCCAGCTCCGCGTCCGGCAGGGTCTCGCCGGTGGCGTGCCAGCGCCGGGCGCCCAGATCGTAGCTCTCGGTCTCCAGCTTCACGTCCTGCGGCAGGACGGCGGAGAGCACTTTCAGGCCCTGGGCCACGACCTCGGGGCCGATGCCGTCGCCGGGAATGGACGCGAGACGAATGCTGCGAGACATGTGGGGGAGCCTACGCGCTACGTCTTGCGGGATGACACCGCCGTCCGGGATGTGGACATACCGCGGGCGTTCACCACGCCGACGGCCGCGGTTCTCCGGTGAGTCGGCGACGAGGGGGAATGCTCGGGCTTATGGAGACCCCCGGCTTCGGCATCCCCCCGCGGCTCGCCCGCAGCATGAGCATGGCCGAACAGCACGAGTACCTGCGCCGCGCCCTCTCCCGGCGCCGCGTCGTCACCGGCGCCGGCGGGCTGGCCGGCGGCCTGCTGCTCGCCGGGTGCGGCGCCGGCGGCACTCCCGGGCGTACGGACGACTCCTCGGCGGAATCCGTCAGCGCCGCGCCCACCGGTGCGGCGGCGTTCGGCCGGCATCTGGCGTTCGGCGCCGACCCGCGCAGCCAGATGCGGGTGGGCTGGCAGCTCCCGCTGCCGGTGCGCCGGCCGTACGTGCGCTTCGGCACCGTGGACGGCGACCTCGGCGAGCGCGTCGAGGCGGAGATCCGGCCGCTGAAGACCCCGGCGCTCAGCGGCCTGCCGGCGGTGGAGCAGCACTACGTGCACGCCTCGCTGGACGGCCTCGCGCCCGGCACGGCCTACGTCTACGGCCTCGGCCACGACGAGTTCGACCCGGCCTCCCGCGACGCCGCCGGGCACCTCGCGACGTTCCGTACCGCGCCCGCCGGGCCCCGGCGCTTCGTCTTCACCGCCTTCGGCGACCAGGGCACGGGATCCGCCGCCCGCGCCATCACCCGGGGCATCCGTGACCTGCCCGGCGGCCCGCCGGCCTTCCATCTGCACGCCGGGGACATCTGCTACGCCGAGGACTCCGGGCGCGGCCTGGAGAGCGACCACTACGACGCCCGGGTCTGGGACCGCTTCATGCGGCAGATCGACCCGGTGTCCTCGCGGGTCCCGTGGATGCCGGCGATGGGCAACCACGACATGGAGGCGTGGTACTCCCCCGACGGCTACGGCGGCCAGCGCGCCCGCTGGACGCTGCCGGACAACGGCTTCGACCCGCGCGAGGCGCCCGGCGTGTACTCCTTCGTCTACGGCAACGTCGCCGTCGTGGCGCTGGACGCCAACGACGTGTCGTACGAGATCCCGGCCAACCTCGGCTACACCGACGGCGCCCAGGCGCGCTGGCTCGACCGGCGGCTCGGGGAGCTGCGCGGCGCGCCCGGCGTCGACTTCGTCGTGGTCTTCTTCCACCACTGCGCGTACTCCACCAGCACGCACGCCTCGGACGGCGGGGTGCGCGGGCACTTCGCGCCGCTCTTCGACAAGCACCGGGTGGATCTGGTGATCAACGGCCACAACCACGTCTACGAGCGCACCGACGCGCTGCGCGCCGGGACCCTGACCCGCCCGCTGCCGATCGGCGGCTCCGCGGATCCCGCGCGCGACGGCGCGGTCTACGTCACCGCGGGCGGCGGCGGCCGCAAGCTCTACGACTTCACCGCGCCGGACAGCTACGAGGGCCGGCGCCGCGACCGCGACGTGGTGCACACCTTCGCCTGGACGCGCGACGGCGAGAAGGCGCCGGAGGACGTGGAGTGGTCGCGGGTGCGCTACACCGGCTACTCGTTCCTGGCGGTGGAGTCCCGTCCCGGCACCTCGCCCGCGCTGCGGGTCGCCGCGTACGCCGAGGACGGCACGCGGATCGACCGGTTCGAGCTGGTACGGGGCCGCTGAGCGGCCGCCGTGCGCGGGCCGGGGTCCGGGTGGGCGGTGGCGTCACGGCCCGGTGCGGAAGTGGCGGACCGGGCAACGGGAGTGGCGCAGGGGCGGGGGGTGTGGCGGCTCAGTGGCCGGTCGCGCCGCCGTTGTCGCGGCGGTCGAACGCCCGCTGCAGCGCGGCGGCGGCGTTCTTCCGGGCGATGGCGGAGTCCTGGCTCTGCGCGGTGCGGGCGGAGTGGCGGGCGCGGCGGACCGTGGTGGTGGCAGCCATGGGGCAGCTCCTCTGGGGCGCTGGGAAGACGTGGGGACGCCGCTGGGGCGGGAGCGGCGCCGCAGGGGTGACCTGCGTGAGGCGCCAGACCTCGACCACCGTCGCTGTTCGGCGAGCGTTCGGCTCCTACAAAAGTAGGACGTCAAAGCGTTCTTGTCTCGCCATATACTCGGGCTTCCTACTATCTGAGACGGCACCGCCGCTGACCTGCGGTGATCGTTACGGGTCCAGGGTGCCGAGGAGCGGCCCGAGCTGGCCGGGCGAGGTGATGCGGCGCACGGCCGGGGCCGCGCTCCCGGCCGCCCGCGCGGCCGCGCCCGGGCGGTCCAGCCAGATCCCCGTGAGCCCCGCCGCGTCCGCGCCCGCCGCGTCGGTGTCGGGCCGGTCGCCGACGTACGCGACGCGCTCCGGCGGCAGTCCGAGGGCGGCGCAGGCGGCGTGGAAGGCGCCGGCGGCGGGCTTGGCGATGCCGAGTTCCTCGGAGCACACCAGCGCCTCGAACCGGTCGTGCACGCCGATGGCGCGGAGCTTCTCCTCCTGGTGCGGGGCGCTGTTGTTGGACAGCAGGCCGTGCCTGCGGGCCGGGGTGAGGCCGTCGAGCGCCGGTACGACGTCGGGGAAGACCCGCCAGTGCCGCCGGTACGCGGTCAGGTAGCCGGCCATCCACACGTCGGCCTCGGCGTCGGTCAGCGGCCGGCCGGCGAGCACCCGGGCCCGCTCGCGGCGCTGGGCCAGGAAGGTGAACTCCCCGGCGAGGTAGCGGTCCACGTACTCCTCGGAGACCGCGTGCCAGTGATCCGCGGCGGCCTCGGGCGAGGGGTACCGGCCCAGCAGCCCGCGCGCGGTCAGGTACTCGAGCGCGGCGCGCCGCTCGGCGCCTGAGTGGTCGAAGATCGTGTCGTCGATGTCCCAGACCACGGCGAGTATCCGCATGTCACGACGGTAACGCGGGGAGGGCGCCGGCGGCTGCCGGGAGAGCGCGCGCGGGCGTCCTTCAGACGGTGAAGCGGTCCGGGTCGGCCGCCAGCCAGTCCGCGGCCCAGGCCCGCGGCGGCTCGGCCAGGAGCTGGCCCGGCGCCGGCGGCGGCAGCGGCCGGTCGTCGCGCCTGACGGCGCGGGGCTCGATGCGGACGCGCAGTTGGTGCCGGCGCAGTTGGGCCGGGTCGTCCACGCCCATCGCCGACATGATCTCCAGGGCGCTCTGCACGGTGGCGCGCTGGAAGCGCTCGACGCGCACCGTCTTGTCGGCGACGTCCAGCGACTGCACCCGCCGCGGGTCCTGCGTGGTCACGCCGACCGGGCAGGTGTTGGTGTGGCAGCGCTGGGTCTGCAGGCAGCCGAGGGCGAACATCATCGCGCGGGCCGAGTTCGTGTAGTCCGCGCCCTGGATGAGCCGCTTGACGATGTCGGAGCCGGTGGCGACCTTGCCCGCGGCGCCGATGCGGATACGGTCCCGCAGCCCGGTGCCGATGAGGGCGCCGTGCACGGCCGCAAGACCCTGGGTGAGCGGGGCGCCGATGTTGTCGGCGAACTCCAGCGGGCCCGCCCCCGTACCGCCCTCCGAGCCGTCGACCAGGATGAAGTCCGGCGCGGTGCCCTCGGCGAGCATCGCCTTGCAGACCGCGAGCAACTGCACCCGCGAGCCGACGCACAGCTTGATCCCGGCCGGCTTGCCGCCGGCCAGCTCCCGCATCCGGGCGACGAACCGCACCAGCTCGCGCGGGGTGGAGAAGACCTGGTGGTACGGCGGCGAGACCACGGTCTCGCCCTGCGGCACGCCCCGGGTGCGGGCGATCCTGGCGTCGACCTTGGCGCCGGGCAGCAGCCCGCCGATGCCGGGCTTGGCGCCCTGGGACAGCTTCAGGGACACGCACTTGACCCGGTCGTCGGCGGCCTTGTCGGCGAACTGCCGGGCGTCGAAGCCGCCGTCGGCGGTACGGCAGCCGAAGTAGGCGGTGCCGATCTCCCACACCAGGTCACCGCCGGGCCGCAGGTGGAACTCGGAGATGCCGCCCTCGCCGGTGTCGTGCGCGAAGCCGCCGCGGGCGGCGCCGCCGTTGAGCGCGAGGACGGCGTGGGAGGAGATCGCGCCGAAGCTCATCGCGGAGACGTTCAGCAGCGCCATGTCGTACGGCCTGGTGCAGTCGGGTCCGCCGACGCGGACCCGCGGCGGGGTCGTGGGCATCCGCACCGGGGCCATGGAGTGCACGAGGAACTGGTAGCCGGGGGCCTCCACGTCGCGCTCCGTGCCGAAGGGCTCCTCGGCGTCGGTGCCCTTGGCGCGCTGGTAGACGATGCTGCGCACGTTGCGGTCGAAGGGGCGGCCGTCGAAGTTCCGCTCGATGAAGTACTGCTGGAGCTCGGGGCGGAGCTTTTCCAGCAGGAAGCGCAGATGGCCCACCAGCGGGTAGTTCCGCAGCACGGAGTGGCGGCGCTGGAGCACGTCCCACACACCGAGCCCGGTGAGCGCCAGCAGCACGCCCGCGGCCGGCCACCACGCACCCGACACCAGCGTCGCGGCGAGGGTGCACCCGATGGCGGCCACGACGACGGCGGCGAAGAAGCTCATCCTCTTCATACGTGATCCATACGACCACAGCCCCGGGCCGCGCGCATGGGACCGCCCCCGGCCGACGGGGGAGGCGACCGGGGGCGGCGTGTGCGGGGACCGCGGGGCGGTCCTTCGGGCGTCAGCCCATGTGGGGGTAGCGGTAGTCCGTCGGAGCGTCCATCGTCTCCTTGATCGCGCGCGGCGAGGACCAGCGCAGCAGGTTGAACTTCGAGCCCGCCTTGTCGTTGGTGCCGGAGGCGCGGGCGCCGCCGAAGGGCTGCTGGCCGACGATCGAGCCGGTGGGCCGGTCGTTGACGTAGAAGTTGCCGGCCGCGAAGCGCAGCCGCCGGGTGGCGTCGGCGATGACCGCGCGGTCCTGCGCGAGGACGGCGCCGGTCAGGGCGTAGGCGGCGACGGACTCCATCTGGTCCAGCATCGCGTCGTAGGTGTCGTCCTCGTACACGTGCACGGCGATGATCGGGCCGAAGTACTCCTCGGTGAAGACCTCGTTCTCCGGGTCCGAGCAGACGATGACCGTGGGGCGGACGAAGTAGCCGACGGTGTCGTCGTACGTGCCGCCCGCCACGATCTCGCACGCCGGGTCGGCCTCGGCGCGGTCGATGGCGGCCTTGTTCTTGGCGAACGCCCGGTCGTCGATGACGGCGCCGATGAAGTTCCCCAGGTCGGTGACGTCGCCCATGGCCAGCCCCTCGGCCTCGGTGACCAGCGACTCCTTCAGCCCGCCGTCCCACAGCGAGCGCGGGACGTACGCGCGGGAGGCGGCCGAGCACTTCTGGCCCTGGTACTCGAAGGCGCCGCGGGTGATGGCGGTCTTCAGCTTGGCCGGGTCCGCGGTCGGGTGGGCGACGATGAAGTCCTTGCCGCCGGTCTCGCCGACGATCCGCGGGTACGCCTTGTAGCCCGGCAGGTTCTTGCCGACCTCGCCCCACAGGTGCTGGAAGGTGCGGGTGGAGCCGGTGAAGTGGATGCCGGCCAGGTCCGGGTGCGGCAGCGCGGCCTCGGAGACCTCCTTGCCGTCGCCGGTGACGAGGTTGATGACGCCGGGCGGCATCCCGGCCTCCTCCAGCAGCCGCATGAGCAGCACGGCGGCGTGCGTCTGGGTCGGCGAGGGCTTCCAGACCACGACGTTGCCCATGAGGGCGGGCGCGGTCGGCAGGTTGCCGGCGATCGCGGTGAAGTTGAAGGGCGTGATCGCGTAGACGAAGCCCTCCAGCGGGCGGTGGTCGAGCCGGTTCCACACCCCGGGCGGCTGCACCGGCGGCTGCTCGTCCATGATCTGGCGGGCGAAGTGGACGTTGAAGCGCCAGAAGTCGACCAGCTCGCAGGGCGCGTCGATCTCCGCCTGCTGCGCGGTCTTCGACTGGCCCAGCATGGTGGACGCGGCGATCGTCTCGCGCCACGGTCCGGCGAGCAGGTCGGCGGCCTTGAGCAGGATCGCGGCGCGGTCGTCGAAGGACAGCGCGCGCCAGCCGGGCGCGGCGGCCAGGGCGGCGTCGATGGCGTCCTGCGCGTCGGCGCGGGTGGCGGTGCCGTACGTGCCGAGGACGGCCTTGTGGTTGTGCGGCTGCACGACGTCGACGCGCGCGCCGCCGCCCATGCGGTGTACGCCGCCGATGGTCATCGGCAGCTCCATGGGGCTCTCGGCCAGCTCCTTGAGCCTGGCCTCCAGCCGCGCACGCTCCGGCGTGCCGGGGGCGTAGGTGTGCACCGGCTCGTTGTACGGGGCGGGGACCTGGGTCACAGCGTCCATGGTTGCCGTTCTCCTTCGAGGTGCTGAGCCTTCGGGGGCTGTCGGGGGGCTCGCTGGGGTCGTCAGCGGCGGCCGGCCAGGGCGCGCAGGAAGAAGGCCGTGTTCGCCGGGCGCTCGGCGAGCCTGCGCATGAAGTAGCCGTACCAGTCGGTGCCGTAGGGGGTGTAGACGCGCATCCGGTGGCCCTCGGCCACCAGCCGCTGCTGCTCCTGGGTGCGGATGCCGTAGAGCATCTGGAACTCGTACTCGTCGGTCTTGCGGCCGTGCCGGCGGGCCAGCTCCTGGGTGATGGCGATCATCCGGGGGTCGTGGGTGCCGATCATGGGGTAGCCGCGGCCGGTCATGAGGATCTTCAGACACCGCACGTAGGCGCGGTCCACCTCCGGCTTGTCCTGGAAGGCGACGACGGCGGGCTCCTTGTACGCGCCCTTGACCAGCCGCACCCGGGAGCCCTCGCCGGCGAGGTCGCGGCAGTCCTCCTCGGTGCGGAAGAGGTACGCCTGGAGCACCGCGCCGGTCTGCGGGAACCGCTCGCGCAGGGTGCGCAGGATGGCGAGGGTGGAGTCGACGGTGGTGTGGTCCTCCATGTCGAGGGTGACCGTCGTGCCCGCCGCCGCGGCGGCTTCGACCACCGGGGTGACGTGGGCGAGCGCGAGGTCGTGGCCGCCGGGCAGCGCCTGGCCGAAGGCCGAGAGCTTCACGGACATCTCGGCGCGGGACCCGAGACCCTCGTGCTTCAGCGCCTCGGTGAGGCCGAGGTACGCGTCCCGGGCGCGCAGCGCCTCGCGGGGGTCGGTGACGTCCTCGCCCAGGTGGTCGAGGGTGACCTCCAGGCCGCGGGCCGTCAGGTCGCGGACGGCGGCGACGGCGTCGGCCAGCTCCTCGCCGGCCACGAAGCGCGCGACCACCTGGCGGCTGACCGGCGCGGCCGACACGACGCGACGGATTCCGTCGCTGCGCGCGGCGGCGAGAAGCACGGGACCCAGCACTGGGCACCTCCACGGTCGGGGCGCAGGTAACACCTCCGTGAAATCTAAGGATCGCTCCGATCCTGGGCCATCGACACCTGTCACGCATCCGGGAGCATCGCCTCATACAGATGTATGAGAAGCTGCGGTCATGCGCGGCGACTACCAGCAGTTGGTGGACGAGGTCTCGGCGGCGCTCGGCGCCCCCGCCACCCTGGAGGACCGGGACTTCGGGCTGATCGCCTTCGGCGTCCACGACACCGGCGACGGCTCGTCGGGCGGCGTCTCCTCGCTCATGGACCCGGTCCGGACGAAGTCCATCCTGCACCGGCGCTCGACGGCGGCGGTGCGGGCGTGGTTCGAGGCGTACGGGATCGCGCGCGCGACCGGGCCGCTGCGGATCCCGCCGGACCCCTCCGCCGGGGTGCTCACCGGGCGGATCTGCCTGCCGGCGCGGCACGACGGCGTGGTGCAGGGGTACGTCTGGCTGCTCGACGACGGGCACCTGGCCGACGTCGAACTGGGCGGGCCGGGACGGGCCCAGGACCCGCGGATCGCGCAGGCCATGCGGACGGCGGCGCGGATCGGGGCGCTGCTGGCGGCGGAGACCCGGGCAGGAGCGGCGGCCGGGGCGCTGCTGTACGACGTGCTGGCCGGCCCACCGGCGGGACGGGACGCGGCGCTGGCGGAGCTGCGGGACGCGCTGCCGGGCGGCGCCGCGGGGCCGGTGGCGGCGGTGGCGGTGCTGCCCTGGCGCCCGGCGGACCCGGCGGCGCCGGGACCGGGGCTGCCGCGGACGGCGGCGACGACGGTGGTGCGGGTGGCCGGCGCGGGCGCGCGGGACGGGGAAGGAACAGGCGCGGGCGCCGGCGCGCGGGTACGGACCGGCGCGGGCGGCGAGGCCGGGGGCGGGGCGGAACCGGCGCGGGCGCTGGCGGCGCTGGTGCTGCTGGCGTCCGCGGGCTCGGTGGAGCCGGCGGTGGCGGCGGCGGAGCGGCTGCTGCAGGCGGCGGGCGGCACGGCGGGCGGGGCGCGGAGCGCGGCACCGGGCGAGGTGCCGGCGGGGGTACGGCGCGGGGCGCGCACCCGCGCCGGGGAGCCCGCCGCCGGAGCCGGTGCGGCCGCCGTACCCGGCGCCGTGGCCGGCGTCGGCGACGCGCGGGCGGACCTCGCCGGGCTGCCCGGCACCTGGCGCGAGGCGCTGGCCGCCGCCCGGGCGGCGCGGGCCGCGCCGCGGCTGGGGCCGGTGGCGCGGTGGCCGGAGATCGGCCCGTACCGGCTGCTCACCGGCCTGCCCGGCGGCGCCGACCCGGCCGTCGGCCGGCTGCTGGAGCCGGCCCACGCCGCGCTGGCCCGCACCGCCGAGGTCTACCTCGACCACGCGGGCCAGGCCGCCCGCACCGCCGCGGCGCTGGGCATCCACCGCCAGACGCTGTACTACCGGCTGTCCCGCGTCGAGGAGCTGACCGGCCTGGACCTCGCCGCGGGCGAGGACCGCCTGCTCCTCCACATGTCCCTCAAGTCCGCCCGCCTCTGACCGCAGCCTGTACGGAGCACGGCGCCCCGCGGGTCCGGCCCGCCTCGGGGGTGCGGCGGGCCGGGGGGTGCGGGCCTCAGCCCAGGTGCGCGGCAGGGGCCGGGGCCGGGGCGCCGGGCTTGGCCGGGGCCGGACGGGGGGTGTTCATCACCACCGCCACCACCGCCGCGGCCGCGACGAGGATCACCGAGGCCACCGCGTACGCCGAGCTGAAGCCCTCGACCAGGCCCGCCTTGACCACGTCGGGCACCGGTCCGCCCGCCGCCCGCCGCTCCTCCAGCGCGCCCGCGTCCGGCAGCCGCTCGGCGAGGTAGCCGGCGGTGGTGCTGGTCGCCACGGTGTTGAGGAGGGCCGTGCCGATCGAGCCGCCGATCTGCTGCGCGGTGTTGACCGTGGCCGACGCCACCCCGGCCTCCTCCTCGCGCACGCCGTGGGTCGCGTAGTTGATCGCCGGGGCCATCACCATCCCCATCCCGAAGCCCAGGATCAGCTCCGCGGGCAGCACCCCGGCCGCGTACGACGTGTCCACGTCCACCGTCGCCAGCCATCCGGTGCCGGCCGAGGCGAGCAGCAGCCCGGGGGCGATCAGCGCCCGCGGCGGCACCCTGGGCAGCAGCCGGCCGGCGAGCCCCCCGGCCCCCGCCAGCACGCCCGCCGTCAGCGGCAGGAACGCCACCCCGGTCTTCAGCGCGGAGTAGCCCATGACGACCTGCATGTAGTACGTGAGGAAGAGGAACATGGCGAACATCCCCACGGTGGCCAGCGCGATGCCGAGAAACGCGCTCCCCCGGGCCCGGCTGAGCACCACCCGTAGCGGCAGCAGCGGCGCCGCGGCGTTCCGCTCGTACAGCACGAAGCCGGTGAGCAGGGCCGCGCCGAGGAAGAGCAGGCCGAGCACGAGCGCCGAGTCCCAGCCCTCGGACTCCGCCTCGCTGCACCCGTAGACGACGGCGACCAGGCCGGTCACGGCGAGCACCGCACCGGGCACGTCGATCCGCTTGCGCACCTGCGGGCGGGTGTCGGCGGGCAGCACCCACCAGCCGGCCGCCGCCAGCACCGCGATGGGCACGTTCACGTAGAGGCACCAGCGCCAGTCCAGATACTCGGTCAGCGCCCCGCCCGCGACCAGGCCGATCGCGCCGCCGCCGGCGGCGATCGCGCCGAAGATGCCGAAGGCGCGGGCGCGCTCGCGCTGCTCGGTGAAGCTCGTGGTGAGCAGTGACAGCGCCGCCGGCGCGAGCAGCGCGGCGAACGCCCCCTGCGCGGCCCGCGCGCCCAGCAGCGCGCCGAAGCCGGGCGCCGCGCCGCCGAGCGCGGAGGCCGCGGCGAAGCCGACGAGCCCGGTCAGGAAGGCCCGGCGGCGGCCGGTGTAGTCGGCGATCCGGCCGCCGAGGAGCAGCAGCCCGCCGAAGGCCAGGGTGTACGCGGTGATCACCCATTGCCGGTCGCCGTCGGAGATGTCCAGGTCCGCCTGGGCGGACGGCAGAGCGATGTTCACGACCGTGACGTCCAGGACGATCATGAGCTGCGCCAGCCCGATGAAGGCGAGGGCGAGCCAGCGCCGCGATCCGGTCGACGTGTATGTTCTTGTAGTGTCCATGCCACTACCTTTCTCGTGCGTGCTCGGGGTCTCGGGTGGCCGGGAGGATTGCGGGCGGTACGGCGGCTAGCGGTCGTCCCCGCCGACGATGCGGTCAGTGGCCCTGATGAACCGGGCGGCGGTGATCGCGGGACCGGGCAGCGCGGCGCCGCGGGCGCGGGCGGCCTCGGGGCGCAGCCCGTCGAGATACAGCTCCAGGTGGCGGTGGGCCAGTGCCTCATCCTCCGGCAGTCCGCCGCCGGGCAGCAGCAGCGTCAGCCGCATGACCATGAACGGCACGTCGCCGAAGACCACGTCGTCGCGGAGCTGGCCGGCCCGCTGCGCCCGTACGATCAGCTCCTGCACCGGGCGCAGCGTCCGCGAGCGCAGCTCCGCCAGCTCTTCGTCGATCCGGATCCGGCCGGAGAGCGCCGGGAGCACCGCGCCGATCCGCAGGTTGAGCGCCGTATGGGCGAACCGGCGCAGCGCCTCGAACGGCTCGTCCCCACCGGCCAGCGCCTCCTCGGCCGCGTGGCGCAGCTCGCCGAGGGTGGCGGCGGCGACGCCGCGGATCAGCGCCTCGCGGCTGCCGAAGTTGCGGTAGAGCGTGGCGATGCCGACGCCGGCCCGGCGGGCGACGTCCTCCAGCGGGGCGTCGGGGCCCTCGCCCACGAAGACCTCGCCGGCCGCCTTCAGGATCAGCTCGCGGTTCCGCCGGGCGTCCGCGCGCATCGGGGTCCGCATGGCCACTCCTCAACCGAAGGGAAATTCTCCACTTACTCGCACCGTAGGAGGCAACCGGAGAGATTTCATCCGTCTGGGAGGAAGTGAGAGGGCATCGCGCGAAGATCCTCCGCATCGCGCCGCGGTCCGCCCCGGACGGCCGGAATCCGGTGCCAGGACACGCGTACGGGCCCGGGCCGGCGACATCGCTGCCGCCCGCCCGGGCCCGTACCCCGGGATCCGACCCGGTCCGCTACTCGGTGAGGTTCACCGCGCGCGCCGAGGCCGCGCCGATCTCACCCGCGATCTCCTGCACGACGGCCGGCGGGATCGTGTCGTCCACGGTCAGCGCGACCAGCGCCTCGCCGCCCGCCTTGGCGCGGGACACCTGCATCCCGGCGATGTTGATGCCCGCCTCGCCCAGGATCCGGCCCATGGTGCCGACGACGCCGGGGCGGTCGCCGTAGCTGAAGAACGCCATGTGGTCGGCGAGGGTCAGGTCCACGTCGTGCTCGCCGACGGCGACGACCTTCTGCTGGTGCTTCGGCCCGGAGAGCGTGCCGGAGACCGACACCTCCTCGCCGCTGGCGAGGGTGCCGCGCACCGTCACCACGTTGCGGTGGGCGTTCGACTCCGAGCTGGTGGTCAGCCGCACCTCGACGCCGCGCTCCTGCGCGAACAGCGGGGCGTTCACGTAGCTCACGGTCTCGGCGACGATGTCCTCGAAGACGCCCTTGAGCGCGGACAGCTCCAGCACCTTCACGTCGTGCTGCGTGATCTCGCCGCAGACCTCCACGTCGAGCCGGACCGCGACCTCGCCGGCCAGCGCCGTGAAGATCCGGCCGAGCTTCTCGGCCAGCGGCAGCCCGGGGCGTACGTCCTCGGCGATGACGCCGCCCTGGACGTTGACCGCGTCCGGCACCAGCTCGCCGGCCAGCGCGAGCCGCACCGAGCGGGCCACGGAGATGCCCGCCTTCTCCTGCGCCTCGCCGGTGGAGGCGCCGAGGTGCGGGGTGGCGACGACGCTGTCGAACTGGAACAGCGGCGAGTCCGTGCAGGGCTCGGTGGCGTAGACGTCGAGGCCCGCGCCCGCGACCCGGCCCTCCTTCAGCGCGGCGGTCAGCGCCTCCTCGTCCACGATGCCGCCGCGGGCGGCGTTGACGATCCGGACGGACGGCTTGACCTTCTGCAGCGCCTCGTCGCCGATCAGACCCAGGGTCTCGGGGGTCTTCGGCAGGTGGACGGTGATGAAGTCGGAGGTCTCCAGCAGCTCGTCCAGCGAGACGAGCTTGACGCCCATCTGCGCGGCGCGCGCGGCCTGCACGTACGGGTCGTACGCCACGACGCTCATGCCGAACGCCGCCATGCGCTGCGCGACCAGCACGCCGATGCGGCCGAGGCCGACGACGCCGAGGACCTTCTCGTTCAGCTCGACGCCGGTGTACTTCGAGCGCTTCCACTCGCCGGCCTTCAGCGCGGCGTTGGCCTGCGGGATGTTGCGCGCGCTGGCGATGATCAGGCCGCAGGCCAGCTCGGCGGCGGTGACGATGTTGGAGGTCGGCGCGTTGACGACCATGACGCCGGCCTTGGTGGCGGCGGGTACGTCGACGTTGTCGAGACCGACGCCCGCGCGGGCGACGACCTTCAGCCGGCGCGCGGCCGCCACGGCCTCCGCGTCGACCTTGGTGGCGCTGCGGATCAGGATCGCGTCCACGTCGGCGATGGCCGCGAGCAGCTCGCCCCGGTCGGCGCCGTTGCAGTGGCGGATGTCGAAGTCGGGACCGAGGGCGTCGACGGTGGCCGGCGAGAGCTCCTCGGCGATCAGTACGGCGGGCTTCCCGGGGGTGGCGCCGGTGGCTGGGGCAGTGCTCACGTGGTCCTCACTGGATTCCTGTGCGGGACGGCCGTCCCGACGGCCGCAGGTGGAGGGATGCAGGCGCCGGTCCGCCGGACAGACGCGTGCTGCCGCGTTTGAAGGACACACGACGCTGTGAGCCTGACGCGCGATGTACCAAGAGTGTAGTGGCGCGGGGCGGTGGCCGGGCGCCGCTGCGCCCCGCCACCGCCCGAACGAGCGACCCGCTCCGCTCAGTCCTTGTCGTCGACCCAGCTCATGAGCTTCCGCAGCTCCTTGCCGGTCGTTTCGACCAGGTGGTCGGCGTCGCGCTTCTTGTACTCGTTGTAGCGCGGCAGGCCGTTGTGGTACTCGGCCATCCAGTCCTTGGCGAACGAGCCGTCCTGGATCTCGCCGAGGATCTTCTTCATCTCGGCCTTGGTGTTGTCGTTGATGATCCGCGGGCCGGAGACGTAGTCGCCCCACTCGGCGGTCTCGGAGACCGACCAGCGCATCTTCTCCAGGCCGCCCTCGTACATGAGGTCCACGATGAGCTTCAGCTCGTGCAGGCACTCGAAGTACGCGATCTCCGGCTGGTAGCCCGCCTCCACCAGGGTCTCGAAGCCGGCCTTGACCAGCGCCGAGGTGCCGCCGCACAGCACGGCCTGCTCACCGAAGAGGTCGGTCTCGGTCTCCTCGGTGAAGGTGGTCTTGATGACGCCGGCGCGGGTGCCGCCGATGGCCTTCGCGTACGACAGGGCCAGCGCGAAGCCGCCGCCGCTGGCGTCCTGCTCGACGGCCGCGATGCACGGCACGCCGCGGCCCTCCTCGAACTGGCGGCGGACCAGGTGGCCCGGGCCCTTCGGGGCGACCATGCAGACGTCGACGTTGGCGGGCGGCTTGACGAAGCCGTAGCGGATGTTCAGGCCGTGGCCGAAGAACAGCGCGTCGCCGTCCTTGAGGTTGTCCTTCACGGACTCCTCGTAGACCTGGCCCTGCACCGGGTCCGGCACCAGCATCATGATCACGTCGGCCTCGGCGGCCGCCTCGGCGGCGGTGACGACCCGCAGGCCCTGCTCCTCGGCCTTCGCCCGGGACTTGGAGCCCTCGTGCAGGCCGACGCGGACGTCCACACCGGAGTCGCGCAGCGACAGCGCGTGGGCGTGGCCCTGGCTGCCGTAGCCGAGGACCGCGACCTTGCGGCCCTGGATGATGGACAGGTCGGCGTCGTCGTCGTAGAACAGCTCGGCCACGGTTGCGATCTCCTTGAGTCTTGCGGGTGGCCCCACCGTACGTCTGGCGCGGCGGGGGGTCCTGGGGGGTTGTTAACGACGGTTGGCAGGAACGGTGTCGGCACGACCGCGGCGGCCGGTGCCCGCGGGCGGGCCGCCGGCGGGCCGGTGGCCGCCGCGGCGGCCGGCGGCCGGTCGCGGGGACGTGCCAGGAGGGCGCGCGCCGAGGCGCTACGCGCTTCGGTCGAGGGCGCGGAGCGAGCGGTCGGTGATGGAGCGGGCACCGCGGCCGATGGCGATCGTGCCGGACTGGACCAGCTCCTTGATGCCGTACGGCTCCAGCATCTTCAGCATCGCCTCCAGCTTCTCGCCGCTGCCGGTGGCCTCGATCGTGACCGCCTCCGGGGAGACGTCCACGGTCTTGGCGCGGAAGAGCTGGACGATCTCGACGACCTGGGAGCGGGTCTCGTTGTCGGCGCGCACCTTCACCAGGACGAGTTCGCGCTGCACCGCCGCGCCCGGCTCCAGCTCGACGATCTTCAGCACGTTGACGAGCTTGTTGAGCTGCTTGGTGACCTGCTCCAGGGGCTGGTCCTCGACGTTCACCACGATCGTCATCCGGGAGATGTCCGGGTGCTCGGTGGTGCCGACGGCGAGCGAGTCGATGTTGAAGCCGCGGCGGAAGAACATCGCGGAGATCCTGGCCAGGATGCCCGGCTTGTTCTCCACCAGGACCGACAGCGTGTGCTTGGACATGTCTTCGTCTCTCTCTTCGCTGCCCGGCCTCAGTCGTCTTCGCCGTCGCCGAAGTCCGGGCGGACGTCGCGCGCGGCCATGATCTCGTCGTTGGAGGTGCCGGCCGCGACCATCGGCCAGACCATCGCGTCCTGGTGGACGATGAAGTCCACGACGACGGGGCGGTCGTTGATGGCGTTGGCCTTCTCGATGACCGCGTCGAGCTGCTCGGGGTCCTCGCAGCGCAGCCCGACGCAGCCCATGGCCTCGGCGAGCTTGACGAAGTCCGGGCAGCGGGTGCCGGCCGCCTGGCGGGCCTGCTCCTCGGCGCCGCCGGCGCCCTCGGCCGAGCCGCCGTTGCCGTTCGGCCCGGAGTGCAGCACGGTGTTGGAGTAGCGGCGGTTGTAGAAGAGGGTCTGCCACTGGCGGACCATGCCCAGCGCGCCGTTGTTGATGATCGCGACCTTGATCGGGATGCCGTTCAGCGCGCAGGTGACCAGCTCCTGGTTGGTCATCTGGAAGCAGCCGTCGCCGTCGATGGCCCAGACCGTGGCGTCCGGCGCGCCGGCCTTGGCGCCCATGGCGGCCGGGACGGCGTAGCCCATGGTCCCGGCGCCGCCGGAGTTGAGCCAGGTGCGGGGCTTGTCGTAGTCGATGTAGTGGGCGGCCCACATCTGGTGCTGGCCGACGCCCGCGGTGTAG
Organism: Streptomyces sp. NPDC004134; assembly: GCF_042874195.1. NCBI lineage: Bacteria > Bacillati > Actinomycetota > Actinomycetes > Kitasatosporales > Streptomycetaceae > Streptomyces > Streptomyces sp. NPDC004134. The sequence continues at coordinate 24,064 of NZ_JBIAMS010000038.1, forward strand.
ACCGTGTCCTCAGGGGCCAGCTCGCCGATGCGCTGGATCACCTGCTGGGGCGAGAGGGTGCCGTCGGAGGGCAGGTCGTAGCCGAGGGGGTACGTCTCGCGCCAGCGGTCGAGCTGCTGCCACCACTCCGCGTAGCGCTCGGTGCCCGTGCCCTGCCGGTCGCCCTGCTCCTGCTCGCTCTGCACCGCGACGATCAGGTCCGCGATGACCTCGCGGGCGTCGCCGACGATCGGCACGTCGGCCTCGCGGTTCTTGCCGATCTCCGCGGGGTCGATGTCGGCGTGCACGATCTTGGCGTGCGGCGCGAAGGTGTCCAGTCTGCCGGTCACCCGGTCGTCGAACCGGGCGCCGAGCGCCACGATCAGGTCGGCCTTCTGCAGCGAGGTGACGGCGGCCACCGTGCCGTGCATGCCCGGCATGCCCAGGTGCTGCGGGTGGGTGTCGGGGAAGGCGCCGAGGCCCATCAGGGTGGTGACGACCGGGGCGCCGGTCAGCTCCGCGAGCACCTTCAGCTCGGCGGTGGCGCGGGCCTTGAGCACGCCGCCGCCGACGTACAGCACCGGGCGCCGGGCGGCGCCGACGAGCCGGGCGGCCTCGCGGATCTGCTTGGCGTGCGGCTTGGTGACCGGGCGGTAGCCGGGCAGCTCGTGCCGCGGCGGCCAGGAGAAGACGGTGGGCGACTGCAGCGTGTCCTTGGCGATGTCGACCAGCACGGGCCCCGGCCGTCCGGTGGACGCGATGTGGAACGCCTCGGAGATCACCCGCGGGATGTCCGCGGGGTCCGTGACCAGGAAGTTGTGCTTCGTGATCGGCATGGTGATGCCGCAGATGTCCGCTTCCTGGAAGGCGTCGGTGCCGATCGACTTGACCACCACCTGGCCGGTGATCGCCACCAGCGGCACGGAGTCCATGTGCGCGTCGGCGATCGGCGTGACGAGGTTGGTCGCGCCCGGTCCCGAGGTGGCCATGCAGACGCCCACCTTGCCGGTGGCCTGCGCGTACCCGGTGGCGGCGTGCCCCGCGCCCTGCTCGTGGCGGACGAGGACGTGCCGGACCTTCGTGGAGTCCATCAGCGGGTCGTACGCGGGGAGGATGGTCCCGCCCGGAATGCCGAACACCGTGTCCGCGCCGACGGCCTCCAGGGCGAGGATGAGGGACTGCGCGCCCGTCACGGTCTTGTCTGCCGGTGTGTGCCCCGGAACGCGGGACTGTCCCCCGCTGCGGGCCCGCGGCGGCTGCGGGTGGGGCTCACTCCGCGGGGGAGCCTGCTCGGTCATCGGTTTCTCTTCTCGTCTTCGATCGGTGCGAGGGTTGGGGGGTGGAGCAGCGGGTTCGAGCAACAAAAAACCCCTCGTGCCGGATGGCAAGCGAGGGGAGCGCGTCGGCGCGGTCCGGGAGTCGGGATCCGCTTCAGCCGACGCGCTGTCCAAGTACGAGAATTCGGGTGCGCATGGACCCGACCTTGCCCCCGGCGCGCCGGGGGTGTCAAGTTCGTGGAACCCGGGTCTCACTATGTGAGCGCAATGGCCGAAGCGTCCTCTTCCGGCAGCGCGAACGCTCCCAGGGCCAGCGCGTCCCGTACTCGCTCCTCCTCCAGTGGTTCGCAGTAGGCCATGCCCTGCGCGTGCCGGCAGCCCAGCGCGCGCAGTACCTCGGCCTGCTCGGGCAGGTCGACTCCCTCGGCCGTCGAGTCCAGGCCCAGCTCGCCGGCGATGCCGATCATCCCGGCCGCGATGGCACGCAGCCGGGGCGACTCGGCCAGGCCGTCGACCAGGCCCCGGTCCAGCTTCAGCACGTCCACCGGCAGCCGGCGCAGCGCGGCGATGGCGGCGTGGCCGCTGCCGAAGCCGTCGAGCGCGATGCGCACGCCGAGGCGGCGCAGCGCCACCAGGCGCCGCTCCAGCTCGTCCATGCCGACCCGGGTGTCGCTGTCGGCGACCTCGACGGTCAGCGCGCCGGGCGGCAGCCCGTGCCGCACCAGCAGGGCCTCCACCAGTTGCGGTGACATGCTCCGGTCGGTGAGCCGGGCGGCGGACATCCGCACGGTCACGGGGATGCCCATGCCCGCCTCGTACCGCGCGGCGGCCTGCTCGACCGTCGCCTCCAGCAGCCAGCGCGCCAGCTCCGCGGTACGGGCCCGGTCCTGCCCGCTGCCGCGCCCACCGGTGTCCGGCGGACCTTGCATGAACTCGGCCGGCGTGTGCACGATGCCCTGCGCCGAGCGCCAGCGCGGCTGCGCCGACAGCGCCGCGAGACGGCCGCTCGACAGCTCCACCACCGGCTGGTGGACGAGCGTGAACTGCCCGTCGTCCAGCGCGGAGCGCAGCCGGTTCGCCATCTCTATCCGGCGAACCACCTCGGCCTGCATCTGCGGCGCGTACAGCTCGACGCGCGCCTTGCCCGCCTGCTTGGCGCGGTACATCGCCAGGTCGGCGTTGCGCATCAGCTCCGCGGGCGTGCTGCCGGGCTCGGCGAAGGCCACGCCGATGCTGGCCGCGACCCGCACCTCGACGCCGCCCGCGGTGTACGGCTCGGAGAGCCGCACCCGCAGCCGGTCGGCGACCTCGCGGGTGCGCCGCTCGCGCCCGGCGCCGTCCGACCGGTTCTCACCCGCCGCGCCGCCGACGAGCAGCACCGCGAACTCGTCGCCGCCGAGCCGGGCCGCCGAGTCCCCGGAGCGGATCGACTCCTGCAGCCGGCGGCCGGCCTGGATGAGCAGCTCGTCGCCGGCGGCGTGGCCCACGGTGTCGTTGACCGCCTTGAAGCCGTCGAGGTCGATGAAGAGCACGGCCGCGTTCGCGTCCCCGGCCCGGCGGCCGCCGAGGGCATGCCCGACGCGCTCGGTGAACAGCGCCCGGTTCGGCAGGTCGGTGAGCGCGTCGTGCGAGGCGCTGTGCTGCAACTGCGCCTGGAGCCGGACGCGCTCGGTGACGTCCCGGGAGTTGAAGATCAGGCCGTTGTGGTGCCGGTTGACCGTCGACTCGACGTTCAGCCAGCCGTCCTCGCCGTAGCCGCCCTCGCCGCCGGCGCGGGCGCCGCGGCGGCCCCGGCCGGCCCGGAAGCGGCACTCGATGCGGATCGAGCGCGCCCCGCCGGGCGGCGCCGACAGGAACCGGCGCACCTCATGCAGCACCCGGCCCAGGTCGTCGGGGTGGATGAGCCCGGCCAGCTCACAGCCGACCAGCTCCTCCGGGTCCGTGCCGTAGACCCCCTGGGCGGCCGGGCTGACGTAGCGCAGCACGCCGGACGGCGCCGCGATCATGATGACGTCGCTCGAACCCTGCACGAGCGAGCGGAAGTGGTTCTCCTTCTGGGCGAGCTCCTGGGTGAGGCTGATGTTGTCCAGCAGCATGATCGCCTGGCGTACGACCAGCGCCAGCACGACCGTGCAGGCGGTCATCAGCACCACGCGGTCGACGCTGCGGCCGTCCAGCAGGTTGTACAGGATCCCCAGCGTGCAGACCCCGGCCGCGAGATACGGTGCGAGCGCGCCGATGTGGCCGGCGATGGGGCGGCCGCGCTCCTTCTGGCCGCGCTCCTCGGCCTCCTCCGCCTCCTCGGCCCTGCCGACCCAGGGGGCGTACGCGAGGAGCACCGAGCCGGCGAACCAGCCGGCGTCCAGCAACTGCCCCGAGCGGTACTGCTCCTGCAGCAGCGGCGAGGTGAACAGTGCGTCGCACAGCACCGTGAGCACCAGCGCGCCGATCGCCGTGTTGATCGCGGACCGGCCGGCCGCGGTGCGCCGGAAGTGCAGCGCCAGCACCATGCTGACCAGCACGATGTCCAGCAGCGGGTACGCGAGCGAGAGCGCGACCCGCGGCACCGACTCGTCGTCCCCCGCGGCGTGCGCCAGGGCGAGCGTCCAGGAGATGGTGAGCAGGGAGCCGCCGATGAGCCAGGTGTCCAGGCCCAGGCAGATCCAGCCCGCTCTGCTCACCGGCCGCCGGGCGAGCACCAGCAGGCCGATGACCGCCGGCGGCGCGAAGAGCAGGAAGAAGAAGTCCGCCACGGACGCCTCGGGCAGCGGGCGCTGGAGCACGACCTCGTACCAGCCCCAGATGCCGTTGCCGATGCCCGCCATGGCGGACGAGACGCCGAACATGAGCCAGGCCGGCCGAAAGCGGCCCTGGCGGATACGCGCGTAGTAGAGACACGAGAAGGCGGCCGCGAACGCCGCCGCGCTCAGCCCGAAGTCCCCCATGATCAGGGCGACTCGGGAAGAGCCCCAGCCCAGAGCGGCACCGGTGGCATACCCCGCGCAGAGCACCGCGAGGACCATTTGGGGTACGACCCCCGCGGGCAACGGCGGCCTGGGCACCACCGCCCCGATCGACGCGGTCACCGCGCCCCCCGGCTGCCGGGAGCCGGCTCCGGCCGCGGCCGCGCCGCGACGCCGGCTCTGAAGGCCCGGAGGCGCGCGGGACTACCGCGCTGCCCGCGTTCCGGAAAGGTTTCCCACTTGCCGTGCATGTGCCCATCGCCCCCCTCGATATCGGTTGCGCCGCCGGCAGCGGGCCGGCCACGTTGACGTCGGGAGCAATCCCCGCTGCGGACGATACACCAGGTTCGTCACGCAGGGACATACTTCCTCTACGGAGCGTAACTAAAACCGAGAGTCGCGCGTCAACTACGTAGAGTGTTCAAGCGGTTGTCCATCAGGCAACGGCGACCACGTGCTCCACCGGTTCACCGGCGGCGAACCGCCGCAACTGGGCACGCAGCAGCCTCTCCGCACGCGGCCGGAAGGCGGACGTCGGGCCGCCGGTGTGCGGGCTGATCAGCACGCCGGGAGCGCGCCACAGCGGGTGTCCCGGCGGCAGCGGCTCGGGGTCCGTCACGTCGAGCGCGGCCCGCAGCCGGCCCGGTCCCACCTCGTCCAGCAGGGCCTTCGTGTCGACGACGGCGCCGCGGGCGACGTTCACGAGCAGCGCGCCGTCCTTCATCCGGGCCAGGAACCCGGCGTCGACCAGGCCGCGGGTGGCGTCGGTCAGCGGGGTCGTCACGATCACCACGTCGGCGGCGGGCAGCAACTCCCCTACGCCGTCGAGGGCGTGGACGGGACCGCGCGGTGTGGTGCGCGGGGAGCGCGCGATGCGTATGACCCGCTCGCACTCGAAGCCCGCAAGCCGGTCTTCCACCGCGCTTCCGATGGCGCCGTAGCCGAGGATCAGCACGGTCTTGTCGGCGAGCGACGGGTGGAAGCCGCCGCGCCACTCCTCCGCGTCCTGCCGGCGTACGAAGTCGGGGATGCCGCGCAGCGACGCGAGGGTGAGCGCCAGCGCCAGCTCCGCGGTCGACGCCTCGTGGACGCCGCGGGCGTTGCACAGCCGGGCCCCCGGCGGCAGCGTGGACAGCACGGGCAGGAAGTCGTCGACGCCGGCGGTGAGCGTCTGCAGCACCCGCAGCGCCGTCATCCGCGGCACCGGGTCGTGCGTGATCCGGCGCATGTAGGGGGCCACCAGGAACACGCAGTCCGCCGGGTCCGCCGGGAACTCGGGCTCGGCGTCCCAGTGCACGTAGTCGAGTTCCGGCGGCAGACCGGTGATCTCGTCCGGCGGAATCGGCAGCCACACCTGTCCATCGCTCATGGACACGAGGCTAGGTGATCAGCGCGGGCGTGCGGAGCGCGAGGGGGGCGTGCGAGGCCCGAGGCCGCGGGGCCGGTGTCGGCGGCAGGGTTTAGTGTGCCTTGCGTGGAGCGCAGGACGATCGGGGCGGCGGCCCTGGAGGTGGGCGCGGTCGGCCTCGGCTGCATGCCGATGAGCTGGGCGTACAGCACGTCGCGGCAGCAGGGCGACGAGTCGGTACGGGCCGTGTGGGCGGCGCTCGACGCCGGCGTGAGCCTCCTCGACACCGCCGACATGTACGGGCCGTTCACCAACGAGCTGCTGGTCGGCCGGGTGCTCAAGGAGCGGCGCGCGGATGCGTTCGTCTCCACCAAGGTCGGCCTCCTCGTCGGCGAGCAGCACGTCGTCGCCAACGGCCGCCCGTCGTACGTCAGGCGCGCCTGCGACGCCTCGCTGCGCCGGCTGCAGACCGACGTCATCGACCTGTACCAACTGCACCGCGAGGACCCCGAGGTGCCGGTCGAGGAGACCTGGGGCGCGATGGCGGAGCTGGTGGCGGCCGGCAAGGTGCGCTCGCTGGGGTTCTGCGCGGTCGGCGCGCGGGCGGACCGCAGGGCGGGCGGCGGGATGTACGACGCGACGATCCGCCGGCTGGGCCGGGTGCAGCAGGTGTTCCCGGTCAGCAGCGTGCAGGCGGAGCTGTCCGTGTGGTCACCCGAGGCGCTGGCGAGCCTGCTGCCGTGGTGCGAGGCCCGGCAGGTCGGGTTCCTCGCGGCGATGCCGCTGGGGCACGGGTTCCTCACCGGCACGCTGACGCCGGGGCAGGGCTTCGAGCCGGACGACATACGGGCCAGGCACCCGCGGTTCACCGCCGAGATGATGGCGGCGAACCAGCCGGTGGTCGCCGGGCTGCGCCGGGTCGCCGAGCGGCACGGCGCGACGCCGGCGCAGGCTGCGCTGGCCTGGGTGCTGACGCAGGGGGCGCACGTGGTGCCGGTGCCGGGGGCGAAGCGGGCGCGGTGGTCGGTGGAGAACGCGGCGGCGGCGGGGTTGCGGCTGGCGCCCGCGGACCTGGCGGAGATCGCGGCGCTGCCGCCGGCGCAGGGGTCGTGGGAGTAGCCGCGCGGCCGGACTGAGGGCCGGGGGCCGCCGGGCGGCCGGTCCGTACGGGAACGGGCGGGCGGGTCCGTACGGATGCGCGGCACTCGTCCGTACGGGCGGGAACGCTCCACCGGCGCGCGGTGTACGCCCGGTTGTGATGTGCTGGGGTACGTTCCGGCCACCGCCCGCCGAAGGAGAACCGTCCCGTGAGAGCCCGCGCCTTCACCGCCGTGGCCGCCGCCGCACTCGTGCTCGCCGCCGGCTGCTCGTCGGACGACGACGGGGGCTCCGGCGGGTCCGCCGCGGAGTCCTCCGCCGCGCCCGCCGGCAGCGGCGGCGCCGCCGACCGGGGCGAGCCGCCGCCGGCCAAGGGCTCCGCGAAGGTCGTCGGCACCGTCGCCGAGAATCTGAAGACCCCGTGGGGCCTGGCCGAGCTGCCCGGCGGCGACCTGCTGGTCTCCTCCCGCGACACCGGCACCGTCCACCACGTGGCCGCCGAGGGCGGGAAGGTCACCGAGGTGGGACAGGTGCCCGGCGTGCAGCGCGAACCGGGCAACGAGGGCGGCCTCCTGGGGCTCGCGCTCGGCGCCGACGAGATGCTCTACGCCTACCTCACCTCCGACAGCGACAACCGCATCGTGCGGATGACGTACGACCCGGACGGCCCCGAGGGCAACCGGCTGGGCGCGCCGGACACCGTCTTCCGCGGCATCCCCAAGGGCGGCCGGCACAACGGCGGGAGGATCGCGTTCGGCCCGGACAAGATGCTGTACGTCGGCACCGGCGAGGCCGGCGACCCGGCACTGGCGCAGGACAAGGACTCGCTCGGCGGCAAGATCCTGCGGATGACGCCCGACGGCGAGCCGGCGCGCGGCAACCCGGAGGCGGGCTCGGTGGTGTACTCGTACGGCCACCGCAACGTGCAGGGCCTGGCCTGGGACGACGACAAGCGGCTGTGGGCGGCGGAGTTCGGCGACCAGAAGTGGGACGAGCTGAACCTGATCGAGCCGGGGAAGAACTACGGCTGGCCCGAGGTCGAGGGCAAGGAGGACCGGAAGGGCTTCGTCGACCCCGTCGTGCAGTGGCCCACCCCGGACGCCTCGCCGAGCGGCATCGCGTTCGCGGAGGGGTCGATCTGGATGGCGTCCCTGCGCGGCGAGCGGCTGTGGCGGATCCCCCTGGACGGCACCAAGGCAGCGGCGGACCCGCAGGCGTTCTTCGACGGCAAGTACGGGCGGCTGCGCACGGTGGTCCGGGCGTCGGACGGCGAGCTGCTGCTGATGACCAACGAGACGGACCTGCGGGGCACGCCGGAGAAGGGCGACGACCGCATCCTGCGGCTCGAGGTCAGCTAGGGCACGGGCCCCGGGCCCGGTCCGGAAGGCGTACGCCAGGGGGCGTACGCGGGCGCGCGGCTGCGGCGCGGGAACTCACCCGCCGTCGAACAGCCGCAGCCGGTGCGCCACCGCCGCCGCCTCGCCCCGCGCCGCCACCCCCAGCTTCGCCAGGATGTTGGACACGTGCACGCTCGCCGTCTTGGGCGAGATGAACAGCTCTTCCGCGATCTGCCTGTTGCTCCGCCCCGCCGCCACCAGCCGCAGCACGTCCGCCTCGCGCGCCGTCAGCCCCAGCGACTCCGCCGGATCCTCCGCTTCCGCCGGGGCAGCGGCCGCGGTCAGGGCGATCCGGGCGCGGGCCGCCAGGGCCTCCGCGTCGCGGACGAGCCCGGCCGCGCCGAGGTCCCTTGCCGCGTCGTACGCGAGCCGCAGCGCCCGCGCCGCGCCGTCCCGGGCGGCGGCCGTGGCCTGGCCGCTCACGAGCGCCGACTCCGCCCAGCGGTAGCGGGTCACGGCCTGCTCGTACGGCCACTCCAGCTCCGCCCACGCCGCCTCGGCCTCCGCCCAGCGCGCCGTCGCGTCGCGGCCCTCGGCCGCGCACAGCTCCGCCTCCGTCATCAGCGCCTGTGCCTCCCACGGCGGCGCGAACCGCGGCAGGTTGCGCATCGCCGCGCGGATCGCGGCCAGCGCCGCGGGCCGCCCCGTCTCGGCCGCGGGCAGGCCGCGCAGCCGGGCCTCGGCGGCGGCCGTGGCGTACAGCAGCGGCCAGGCGTAGCGCTGCATGCCCAGCCGCAGCCCGTCGCCGACGGCCTGCCCGAACGCGGCGCGCACCTCGGCGACGCGGCCCTCCGCGGCGGCGAGGCGGACCGTCATCTCGGCCCGCGGCAGCTCGTACTGCGGCTGCCGGTCGTTGCCGAACTCGTCCCGGGCCGCGGCGAGTTCGCCGTGCACCGCGGCGTGGTCGCCGCGCAGCAGCGCCAGCAGCGCCCGGCTCAGCAGCGCGCTGCCGCGCAACTGCGTGCTGCGCGCGGTCCGGAACTGCGCGTCCATGGCCTCCGCCGCCTCGGCCCAGCGGCCGAGCGACAGCAGCCCGTTGGCGCGGTTGCCGTGGCTGAGCGAGAGGAAGGTGGCGAGTCCGGAGTCGGCCAGCATCGCGACCGCCTCGTCGGCCGCGGCCACCGACTCGGCGGACCTGCCGACGCCTTCGAGGGCCGAGGGCAGGTTCGCATACGCCCGGGCCGCGGCCACCATGAGGCCGTCGGCCACCGCCCGTTCCCGTACCGCGTGGAACTCCGCGATGCCGCCCTCGACATCGCCGGAGTCGACCATCATCCAGGCCCGCGGAATGCGCACGGTCAGCTCGGTCTCCTCGGCGCCGACCAGCCGGGCGAGCTGCACGGCGCGCTCCGCGGCCTCGATGGCGCCGCCGCCGGGGGTGTGCATCGCCTGCCAGTTGGCGACCTCGGCGAGCACCTGCGCGTGCACCGGCGACGGCGGCAGGCCGCGGACCAGCTCCTGCGCCCGGTCCAGGTCCGCCCAGCCGTCGCCGCGGCCGAGGCCCTGCATGCAGCGGGCGCGCTCGACGCGGAACCACGCGGCGCGCAGCGGGGCGCGGGTGCCGAGCAGCCGCAGCGCCCGGTCGCCGAGCGTGAGGGCCCGGCCGAACGCGGACGCGAGCCGGGCCGCGAACACCGTCTCGGCCAGCAGGTCGGCGAACTCGGGCTCCGCGGCCCGCGGGTACGCGCCGCCGGAGTCCGGCACGGTACGGGACCCGGGCGGCGCCTCGTCCCACAGCGCGACGGCCCGCTCCAGCAGCGCGAGCTGGTCGGCGAAGGCGTGCCGGGCGCGGGCGTCCGCGGCGGCGGCGAGGACGGCGGGCAGGGCGCGGGCAGGATCGCCGGCCAGATACCAGTATCCGGCCAGCCGCGCGGGGCGCTCGTCGGCCCGTACGAGGGCGGGGTCGGCCTCCAGCGCCTCGGCGAAGCGGCGGCTGAGGCGGGCGCGTTCGCCGGGCAGCAGGTCGTCGGAGACGGCCTCGCGCATGAGGGCGTGCCGGAAGCGGTACGCGTCCACCCGCTCGTCCGCCGGGAGCAGCACCCCGGCGCCGATGGCGGTGCGCAGCGCGTCGAACAGGGCGTCCTCGCCGAGCCCGGAGACGGCGGCGAGCAGCGGGGTGTCGACGCGGTCGCCGCCGACCGCCGCCAGCGCGACGATCCGGCGGGCGGGGTCCGGCAGCGCCTCGGCCCGTACGAGCAGCAGGTCGCGCAGCGACTCGCCGATCCCGCCCGCGGGGCGCCCGGCGGCCGCGCCGCGCGTGCCGGTGCCGAGGCCCGCGGCCAGCTCCTCGACGAAGAACGCGTTGCCGTCGGAGCGCCCGTAGACCTCCGCCACCAGGTCCTCGGGCGGCTGACCGCCGCGCAGCCCGGCGAGCTGGCTGCGCACCTCGTCGCGGCTGAAGCGGGCCAGCTCGAAGCGGCGGACGGCGCGCAGCCGGTCCAGCTCGGCGAGACCGGGGCGCAGCGGGTGGCGGCGGTGCAGGTCGTCCGAGCGGTAGGTGGCGACGACGAGCAGCCGGGCGGCCTGGACGGAGCGCAGCAGGTAGCCGAGAAGTTCGCGGGTGGAGTTGTCGGCCCAGTGGAGGTCCTCGACGACCAGCACGAGCACCCGCTCCTCGGCCAGCTTCTCCAACATCCGGGCGGCCAGCTCGTACAGCCGGGCCCGCCCGGCCTCGCCCTGCGCGGCCGCCGGGGGGCCGGGGATCGGCCCCAGCTCGGGCAGCAGCCGGGCCAGCTCGCCCTGCTGCCCGGCGACGGCCTCGTCCAGCCGGTCGCCGAGGCGGCGGCGCAGGGCGCGCAGCGCGGTGGAGAAGGGCGCGAAGGGCAGGCCGTCGGCGCCGGACTCGATGCAGTTGCCGACGGCGGTGACGGCGCCCGCGGCCTCGGCGCGCGCCAGGAACTCCTCCACCAGACGGGACTTGCCGACGCCCGCCTCGCCGCCGACGAGCACGGCGCACGGCTCCCCCGCGGCGGCCCGGTCGTACGCCTCCGTCAGCGCGCCCAGCTCCGCGGCGCGGCCGACGAAGACCCGGGCGCCGGTACGCGTGCCGGCGTCCGCGCCTGACGGCTCCAGGGGCTCCGGGGACTCCACGCGACCGAGCATCGCACGTCACGCGGCCGCGCGCGGCGCCGGCCCGAAGGTCACCGGGGAACCGGGCGCGACCAGGGCCGGAAGGGGTCCTGAGAGGGGGTCCCCGGGGCACGTAAGAGGGGCCTTAGGCCGCGGGGCCCGGCCGGGGCGGGCATCTAAGGCGCCGGGCCCGCGGAGATGAGGAAGTCGCCCGATGCGCCGCACCCCCCTGGGGGACGAGTCTTGAGGCACAGGGAGAACACGGCGGGGACGCCGACTCACAGGGGAGCGAAGATGTACGACTACGAGATCCACCGGGCCAGGTCCGCCGAGCTGCGCCGCGAGGCGGAGCAGTACCGGCTGGCGCGCGGCGCCACCGCCGCCCGCCGGGCGCGCCGCCGCGGCGCGGCCGGCCGGGGCGAGCCGGGCGGTGCCGCCGCCCGCCGCGGGAGCTGGGTGAAGGCGGCCTGAGGATGGCCGCCCCGCCGGCACCTGTCGCCGGGGCCGAGGCGCATGACATCCTCGGCGGCGTGAGAGCCGTCCGCCTCAGCCCCGTACTCGCAGGGCGCACGGAAGAACTGAAGACACTCGACGCCGCGCTCGCCCGCGCCTCCGCGGGCGAGCCGCAGGCGTTCGTGGTCGCGGGCGAGGCCGGGGTCGGCAAGACCCGCCTGGTGGAGGAGTTCCTGGCCGCCGCGCGGGCCGCGGGCGCGGTGACCGCGGCCGGCGGCTGCGTCGAGCTGGGCGCGGACGGGCTGCCGTTCGCCCCCTTCACCACCGCCCTGCGGTCCCTCCAGCGCGAGCTGGGAGAGGACGCGATCGCCGAGGCCGTCGGCGGCCGCGAGGACGAGCTGTCCCGGCTGCTGCCCGACTCCTCGTACGCGCCCCCGGCCGGCGCCCCGCCGCACGAGCGCGACGGGCGCACCCGCCTCTTCGAGCTGACCGCGCAGAGCCTGGAGCGGCTGGCCGCGGACCGCACCGTCGTCCTCGCCCTGGAGGACCTGCACTGGTCCGACCGCTCCACCCGCGAGCTGCTCTCCTATCTCTTCCGCACCATGCAGGCCACCCGGCTCGTGGTGCTGGCGACGTACCGCTCCGACGACATCCACCGCCGCCACCCCCTGCGCCCCTTCCTCGCCGAGCTGGACCGGCTGCGCTCCGTACGCCGCATCGAGCTGGCCCGGCTCAGCCGCGACGAGGTCGCCGCCCAGCTCACCGGCATCCACGGCACCGCGCCGAAGCCCACCCACGCCGACGACATCTTCCGGCGCAGCGAGGGCAACCCCTTCTTCGTCGAGGAGCTGTCGGCCAACCCCGACTGCAGCCTCAGCGAGTCGCTGCGGGACCTGCTCCTCGTCCGGGTCGAGCGGCTGGCCGAGCCCGCCCAGCGGGTGGTACGGGTCGCCGCAGAGGCCGGCAGCCACGCGGAGCACGCGCTGCTCGCCGCGGTCACCGGCGAGGGCGAGGACGCGCTGCTGGAGTCGCTGCGCGCGGCCGTCGCCGACAACGTGCTCGTACCCGACGAGGACGGCGAGTCGTACCGCTTCCGGCACGCCCTGCTGCGCGAGGCGGTCCGCGACGACCTGCTGCCCGGCGAGCGCTCCCGGCTCAACCGCCGCTACGCCGAGGTGCTCCAGGCCGACCCCACGCTCGTCCGGGCCGAGCAGCGGCTCACCCGCATCGCCCGGCACTGGCACCAGGGCCGGGACAGCGCGCGGGCGCTGCCCGCGGTGCTGGCGGCGGCGGTGGAGGCGCGCTGCCGGCACGCGTTCGCCGAGCAGTACGAGCTGCTGAAGCGGGCGATGGAGCTGTGGGACGACGTGCCGGCGGAGGTCTGCGCCCGGCTGCGGCCCGCGGACCGCATCGAGGACTACGAGCCGGGTGCGGCCGACACCCCGCTCACCGAGCTGGACCTGCTCGCCGAGACCGTCGTCGCCGCCCGGCTCGCGGACGAGCGGGAGCGGGCCCTGGCGCTCACCCGGCGCGCGCTGGAGGCCATCGACGAGACCGCCGAGCCGCTGCGCGCGGCGTGGTTCTGGGTACAGCGGCACTGGCTGGTGGAGGACCTGGCGCGCGGCGACGGCCGCGCCGAGCTGGACCACGCGCTGCGGCTGGTACGGGACCTGCCGCCGTCGCGGGTGCCGGCGCTGGCGCTGACGGCCGCGGCGAGCTGGGAGATGCTGCACCGGCCCGGCCGGCCCGAGGGACTGGCGGCGGCCGAGCTGGCGGTACGTACCGCCGCCGCGGCCGGCGAGGAGAACCTGGAGCTGAACGCCCAGGTGATGCTCGGCATCCACCTGGAGGACTCCGGCCGCGAGGACGTGGGCCTGGACATCCTGCGCGAGGCCCGCGACCGGGCCAGGCGCAGCGGCGACTACACGGCGGCGGCACGCGCGGAGCTGAACCTGTCCGCGGCGCTGGAGAACCTGGGCCGCTCCCGGGAGGCGGCGGAGGTCGCCGCGGACGCGGCGCGGGCCGCGGCGAGCCGCGGGCGGCGCGACAAGGTGGCGTTCTCGCTCGGCAACCAGGTGGACTCCCTGGTGGCGATGGGCCGTTGGGACGAGGCGGAGCGGGTCGCCGGCCGGGCGGAGCGGGACGCGGTCGTCGCCCTGACGTACGGCAACCTCGTCCAGGCCCGCGCCCGGCTGGCCCTGTTCCGCGGTGACGTGGCGCGGGCGGAGGCGCTGCTGGCCACCGCCCGCGACCGGCTCGGACCGCAGCAGACGCAGCCGCAGATGGCGATCCCGCTGAGCACGCTGACGGTGGCGGTCGCGGCGGCGCGCGGCGATCTGACCGGCGCCCGCGAGGAGGCCGCGCGCACCGTCGACGCCGGTCTTGCGCCCGGCGTGCACCGGTACGCGTGGCTGCTGCTGGAGGTGGCGGCGGAGGCCGAGGGGGACGGGCGGCGGGTGCCTGCGTTCGCCCGGGGCAGCGCCGCGGCGCTGGCGCGGATCCGTACGGCGGCGGCGGGGCTGTCCTGCTCGGCGCCGGTGTGGGCGGCGCACGCGCTGCTCCTGCGCGCGCAGTTGGCGCGCGCCGCAGGCGACCAGGACCCGGCGCCGTGGGCCGCGGCGGCGGCCGCGTTCGAGCCGCTGGACCGGCCGTACGAGCTGGCCCGGGTACGGCACCGGTGGGCGGAGGCGCTGCTGGCCGCCGGCGACCGGGAGGGCGCCGCGCCCCTTCTCGCCGGCGCGCACGCGACGGCCGGCGCCCTCGGCGCCGTCCCCCTGCGCACGGCGGTCACGGCGCTGGCCTCCCGTGCCCGGGTGTCCCTCGGCGGCCCGGACCCGGCCCCGGCGGACCCGGTGCGGGCGCTGGGGCTGACCTCGCGGGAGCAGGAGGTGCTGAGGCTGGTGACGGCGGGCCGCAGCAACCGCCAGATCGCGGAAGAGCTGTTCATCTCGCCGAAGACGGCGAGCGTGCACGTCTCCAACCTGATGGCCAAACTCGGCGTCTCCGCCCGCGGCGAGGCCGCGGCGACGGCACACCGCCTCCGGCTCTTCGAGGACGCGTAGGCGTACGGCCGCGACCTGCGGGTTCGGCGCCGTCTGAGGCGGCCGGCGGCCGGCATAAGGCACCTGAGGCCCCCGGTGGCGCGAATCCCCGGGGGCCTTAGGCATGTACGCGCGCGTAGGTGCCCCGGGTAAGGCGGCGGGCGCCCGGAGATGCGGAAGTCTCCCGATGCGGCGGACCCCCCTGGGCCGCGAAGCTGGAGCCACACCGCAAGGGACCAGCCAAAACGCAGGGGAGAAAGAGATGTTCGCGTACCAGATGCACGAGACCCGCTCCGCCGACCTGCGCCGCGAGGCGGCGCAGTACCGCCTCGCCCGCGAGGCCGCCGTCGCCCGCCGGGAGGAGCGCCGCGCGGCCCGCCGGGCGCGCGTCCTGGCCCGCTGGGTGAAGGCCGCGTGAGGTGCCGTACGGAGCGGCGGACCGGCGTACCGGCCGGGTGGCGGGGAGACGGGACCCCGCCGCGGGACCCGGGGACCCCGGGCGGCCGGCCGCTGCCCCGCTGAGCAGCGGCCGCCGCCCCCACCGGAGACCGGACCCGGACCCACTCACCGGGACCCGCGTACCGGGACAGGACCACAGAGCGCCCACCCGCGCACCGCGGGCCGGGCGCTCTCGCCGTCCGCGGCCCCTGCCCCGCGCCTTCGCCGGGCTGCCCCCCGTGTCGTAAGGCTGTGCGATGCTCTCAACTGTGACGATCTCGTGCGTGAGCCCCGTGCTCGTCGGCCGGGCCGACGAGCTGCGCTCCCTCGGCGCCGCCCTGGAGCGGGCCGGTGCCGGTGCGCCGCAGGCCCTGCTGGTCGGCGGCGAGGCCGGGGTGGGCAAGACCCGGCTGGTGGAGGAGTTCGCCGGCCGCGCCGAGCGGGCCGGTGCCGTGGTGGCCGTCGGTGGCTGTCTGGAGCTGGGCGCCGAAGGGCTGCCGTTCGCGCCGTTCGCCACCGCGCTGCGCGCGCTGCACCGCCAGCTCGGCGACGAGCTGGCGCGGTCCGCCCGCGGCGGCGAGGCCGAGCTGGCGCGGCTGCTGCCCGAGCTGGCGGGCGCCGGCGGCGCGGAGGGGCCCGGGGACCGGCACGACGTCGAGGCCAAGGCGCGGCTCTTCGAGCACGCCGCCCGGCTGCTGGAGAAGCTGGCCGCCGAGCGGACGGTGGTGCTGGTCCTGGAGGACCTGCACTGGTCGGACCGCTCCACCCGGGAGCTGCTGGGCTATCTCATCCGGTCCCTCCAGGGCGCCCGCGTCGTGCTGCTGGGCACGTACCGCTCGGACGACATCCACCGCCGCCACCCGCTGCGCCCCTTCCTCGCCGAGCTGGAGCGGCTGCGCACCGTCGAGCGGCTGGAGCTGGCGCGCTTCTCCCGGCAGGAGGTGATCGGCCAGCTCACCGCGATCCGCGGCACCGGTCCGCTGCCCCACCTGGTGGACACGATCTTCCAGCGCTCGGACGGCAACCCCTTCTTCGTCGAGGAGCTGACCGCCCTGCTGGACTGCGGCGGCTCGCCGGACGCACTGTCGGAGTCGCTGCGCGACCTGCTGCTCGTCCGGGTCGAGACGCTGCCGGAGGCGACGCAGCGGGTGCTGCGGACTGCCGCGGAAGCCGGCTCGACCGTGGAGTTCGGGCTGCTGCTCGCGGTGTCGGGGCAGGGCGAGGAGGAGCTGATCGAGGCGCTGCGGCCCGCGGTCGACGCCGGTATCCTGCTGCCCGCTGCGGGCGGCCCCGGCGCCGACAGCTACCGCTTCCGGCACGCGCTGCTGCGCGAGGCCACCGGGGACGACCTGCTGCCCGGCGAGCGCTCCCGGCTGCACCGGCGCTACGCCGAGGCGCTGGCGGCCGACCCCTCCCTGGTCCGCACGGAGGAGCACGCCGCCCGGCTGGCCAGCCACTGGTACGCGGCCCGCGACCCGGCCCGGGCGCTGCCCGCCGCGCTCAAGGCGGCCGACGAGGCGGGCATGCGGCACGCGTTCGCCGAGCAACTGGCCCTGCTGCGGCGGGCCGTCGAGCTGTGGGACGAGGTGCCGGAGGAGCAGTTGCGCGAGCTGCCCGCCGCCCGCTACGCCGAGTCGTATCCGCTGTGCCGCTGCGCCGACCAGCCCCACCTGCACTTCGTCGACCTGCTCGCCGAGGCCGCCGTCGCCGCCCGTCTCGACGACGCGCACGAGCAGGCGCGCACGCTGACCCGCCGGGCGCTGGAGCTGCTAGACGACGAGGCCGAGCCGGAGCGGGCGGCGTGGTTCTGGCTGGAGCGGCAGTGGCAGGTCGTGAACAGCGGCGGCGCCGACGGCTGGGCGGAGCTGGGCAAGGCGCAGGAGCTGGTGGCCGACCGGCCACCGTCGCCGGTGAAGGCGGACGTGCTGGCGACGGCCGCGCTGTGGAAGATGCTGCACAGCCCGGATCCGGCGAGCATCCCGCTGGCGGAGAGCGCGGTGGAGCAGGCCCGGCTGGTCGGCGCCGGGGAGGTCGAGCTGCACGCGCGGATCACGCTGGCCACGCTGCGTACGCACGCCGCCGACGTCGACCGCGGCATCGCCGAGCTGTACGAGCTGCGCGACGCCGCCGACCGCAGCGGCGCCCCGACCGTCATCGGCCGGGCGCACAACAACCTCGCGTCCGTGCTGGAGATGACCGGCAGGTCCCGCGAGGCCATCGAGGCGGCGCGCGGCGGTCTCGCGGCGGCCAGGAAGCAGGGCCTGCGCGACTCGATCGCCTTCATCGGGTGCAACATGGTCGACGCGATGATCTCCGTCGGCGAGTGGGACGCCGCCGAAGGAGACCTCGCCCGGCTGCGGTCGTACGGGGCCCAGGCCCGTACCCGCGCGTTCGCGGGGCTCGCCGCCGCCTGGCTGGCGCTGTACCGCGGGGACGTGGACCGGGCCGGGGAGCTGCTGGCCGAGGCGCGCGCGGACGCGGGGGCGAGCCAGGCGGAGCCGCAGGGCTCGTACCGCATGGTGCAGATCGAGGCGCGGATCCTGATGGAGCGCGGGCAGTACGGGCAGGCGCGGGCGGTGCTCGCCGAAGGGCTGGTGAAGCTGCCGGAGCTGGGGCACGAGTCGTATCTGTGGCAGCTCCTGGTCTCCGCGGCGGCGGCCGAGGGCGACGCACGCGGGCTGCCGGGGACGGCGGACGGCCGCGACGAGCTGCTGGACCAACTGGAGCGCGCAGCGGGGCAGTTGGACACCCCGACGCCGATCTGGGCGGCGTGGCAGCGGTACTTCGTCGCGGAGCTGGGCCGGGCGCGGGGCCGCTCCGAGGTGGCCCTGTGGGAGGCGGCGGCGTCGGCGCTGGAGCCGCTGGAGCGGCCGCACGAGCTGGGCTGGGTGCGGTACCGGTGGGCGGAGGCGCTGCTCGCCGGCGGCGCGGCCGGGCCCGTACGCGAGCGGGCGGCGCGGCTGCTCGGGCAGGCGCACGCGGCGGCGGAGTCGCTGGGCGCGGCGCCGCTGCGCGACGGCGTCGAGCAGTTGGCGGCGCGGGCGAGGATCCCGCTCACCGCTCCGGGCGACGCGGCGGCGCCGGGGCCGGAGGATCCGGTGGAGGCTCTGGGTCTGACGGCGCGGGAGGCGGACGTGCTGCGGCTGGTCACGGCGGGGCGGAGCAACCGGCAGATCGCCGAGGAGCTGTTCATCTCGCCGAAGACGGCGAGCGTGCACGTGTCGAACCTGATGGCGAAGCTGGGGGTGTCCAACCGCGGGGAGGCCGCGGCGCTGGCGCACCGGATGCGCCTCTTCGAGAGCGCCTGACACCCGGCCGTACGCGCCGGGCCCGGCACCCCCGGGCGGGCGGCCGGCGCTACGGCGCCGTGGCGGACCAGTCGAGCGCGGCGCGGTGCCGCCGGGACAGATACGTCCAGGCGGCGAGGAACGGCAGCCCGCCGAGCGCGAGCACGCCGAACGCCCCCTCCCCCGACACCTCGAAGGCCGCGCCCTCGCCGACGAAGAGCTGCGCGGCGCTCTGGTAGGCGACGTGGAAGCCGATGCCGGCCCAGATGTCGCCGGTCGCGACGCGGAACGCGCCGAGGAGCAGGCCGAAGGCGAGGAAGACGAAGAGCCGGAAGGGCGACTGGGCGACGCCGACGAGGAAGCCGAAGAGCATGAACAGCACGCCCTGGACGGCGACCGCCTGCCCGGCGGGCAGTTCGGTGTGCAGGTTGCGCTGGAGGTAGCCGCGGAACACCAGTTCCTCGGGCAGCGCCTCGTACAGGAAGACCAGCACCACCAGCATCGCCGCCACCCCGGCCACCTCGGCGACGGGCTCCCGGCGGGTGATCTCCACCCACCCGGTGGCCAGGCAGAGCGCGAACCCGGCGGCGGCGGGCAGCAGCCAGCAGACCGCGCCGAGGAGGAAGCGGCGCGCGGCCGTACGGGACAGGGGCAGCCCGAGCCCGTGCCAGGGGCGGCGGTCGAGCAGCCGCCGGGCGAGGACGACCGCGGGGACGACGAGGACGGTGGTGAGGACGGCGCGGGCGGCGTGGGTGGGGCGGTCGTAGTCGCGGCCGAGGGGGGTGCCGTAGAAGACGAACAGCCAGAGCAGCACGGCGGCGGCGAAGACGGCGGGGACGCGCAGCCGCATCCCGGGTAACGCGGGCGGCTCGGCCGGAGTGCCGGGCGCCGGTGTGTCTCCTGGGTCCGGCGGCTCGGCGGGCATGGTCGCGTGCCTCTCTGCGGACGACCGCGCCCGTACGGCGCGGGCCGCCATCCTGCACCGCCCCGGGCCCCCCGTCACCGTACGAGTCCGGCAATCCCGCCACGCCACGCGTGACCCGAACCCGGAAACCGCGGCGCCTAGTCCTCGAACAGCCGCAGCCGGTGCGCCATCGCGGCGGCCTCGCCCCGGTTCGACACACCGAGCTTCGCCATCAGGTTCGACACGTGCACACTCGCCGTCTTCGGCGCGATGAACAGCTCTTCCGCTATCTCGCGGTTGCTCCGCCCCACCGCCACCCGCCGCAGCACGTCCGTCTCGCGGGCCGTCAGCCCCAGCGACTCCACCGGATCCGCCGGCGGCCGGGACGCCCGGCCCAGCGGGACGCGGGCGCGCCCGGCGAGCTGCTCCACGGACTCGCGGAGCGGGGCCGCGCCGAGGCGGACCGCCGTCGCGTGCGCCTCGGCCAGCAGGGGGGCGGCGATGTCGCGGGCCGCCGCGCCGCCGCCCGGGGCACCGGCGAGCAGCGCCTCCGCCCGGCGGTACGCGATGTGCGCCAGCGTGTGCGGGTGGGCCAGCGGCTCGTACGCCGCGGCGGCCGCCGCCCATACGACGGGGTCGGCGAGCCCGCGGGCGCAGGCCAGTTCGGCGGCGAAGAGACGGGACGACGGCGTCCAGAGCGGGCCCTCGGCCGGCAGGTCCGCCGCCGCGTCCGCCAGCCGCGCCACGATCTCCGCGCGCCGCGGCTCCGGCACGCCCGGCACCCCGGCGACGTCCCCCGCCAGCCGGGCACCGGCGACCAGGAGCTGCCAGACGTACGCCTCCTGTCCGGACAGCGGCAGCAGCGCGAGATGCCGCTCCAGCAGGTCGAGCGCCTCCGGCGCCTGGCCCAGCGTCCACAGGGCGCTCATCTCCACCGCGGCGAACGGCAGTTCGTACTGCGGCTCGCCGTCGTTGCGCCCCCGGTACCTGCGGGCCGCGGCGATCAGCTCCGGCACCAGCTCGAACTCCCCGCGCAGCAGCGCGAGCTGGGCGCGCCGCAGCGCCACCGACGCGCCGGTGCGGGAGCCGGCCGCGTGCCGCTTCCACTCCTGGCGCATCTGCTCGGCGCGGTCCCACTCGCCCAGCGAGGTCAGCGACTCCACGACGTTGAGCGCGGCGAAGGCGGCGGCATCGTAGAGCCCGCGGCCGTACATGTCCTTCATGCCGGCCAGACCCGCCTCGACCGCCTCCGCGGACCGGCCGGCCTTCTCCAGCGCGTCGCAGAGGTTGATACACGCGCGGCCCATCTGGCGGTGGGCGCCGCGCTGCCCGGCCAGCTCCCGGATCTCGTACAGCTCGGCGATCCAGGCGTCGGAGTCGCCCTTGGCCGAGCGCAGCGTGCACAGCGTGATCCGCGCGCCCAGCTCGACGTCCACGGCGCCGGCCTGCCGGGCCAGCACGACGGCGCGCTCGGCGAGCGCCATGCTGTCCAGGTCGGAGGCGTGCAGCAGCTCCCACATCGCCACCTGCGCGAGCACGTCGGCGTGGGTGGCGGAGGCCGGCAGGTCGTGCACCAGCTCGTGCGCCCGGGTCAGCTCGCCGCGGCCGTCGCCGCGGCCGGCGAGCGCGATGAGCTTGGAGCGCTCCAGCCAGAACCAGGCGGCGCGCAGCGGGTCCTGCGTCTCGTCGACGACCTTGAGCCCCTTCTTCACGAACTTCAGCGCCGGCTCCCACTGGTGGTCGAGCCGGGCCGCGAACGCGGCGTGCGCCAGCAGGTCGACCAGGTGCAGCTCGATCTCCTCCGGCCGGTCCCCGCAGCCGCACGGCGGATACGACTCGAGACCGCCCTGCGAAGGCAGCCCGCGGCGCTCCTCAGGCGACACCTCGTCCCACAGCTCAAGTGCCCGCTCCAGCAGCTTGAGCTGCTCGGCGTAGGCGTGCCGGGCGCGGGTCTCCAGGGCGGCGTGGAGCACGGCGGGCAGGGCCTTGGCGGAGTCGCGCGCGTAGTACCAGTAGCTCGCCAGGCGGGTCGCCCGCTCCTCCGCCGCGACCAGCCCGGGGTCGGCCTCCAGGGCCTCCGCGTACCGCCTGCTGAGACGGGTGCGCTCGCCGGGCAGCAGGTCGTCGAGGACGGCCTCGCGCAGCAGCGCGTGCCGGAAGCGGTACGCCTCGCCCTCCTCGTCGGGTACGAGCACGTTCGCCCCGACGGCGGCACGCAGGCCCTCGATCAGCTCGTCCTCGGTGAGTCCTGAGACGACGGCGAGCAGGGCGTGCGGGACGCGCGTGTTCCGCGCGGCGAGGCGCACGACGCGCTGGGCGCCCTCGGACAGCGCCTCGACCCGTACCAGCAGCAGGTCCCGGAGGGAGTCGCTGAGGCGGCCCGCGTCCTCGCTGAGGGCCAGCTCCTCGACGAAGAAGGGGATGCCCTCGCTGCGCGCGTACACCTCGGCGGTCAGCTCGCGCTCGGGCTCGGCCACCCCGCGGATACCGGCGAGCTGGCTGCGCACCTCGTCCTCGCTGAGCCGGGCCAGCTCCAGCCGCTGCACGGAGCGCAGCCGGTCCAGCTCGGCGAGGAAGGGGCGCAGCGGATGGCGCCTGTGGACGTCGTCCGAGCGGTACGTCATGAGGACCACGAGGCGGGCGCCCTGGACCGAGCGGACGAGATAGCCGAGCAGCTCGCGGGTGGAGCGGTCCGCCCAGTGCAGGTCCTCCAGGGCCAGCACCACGGTGCGCCCCGCGGCCAGCCGCTCCAGCAGGCCGACGGTGAGCTCGAAGAGCCGGGCCCGGCTGTCCTGGCCGTGCGGCTCCTCGGTGACCGGGCCCAGGTCGGGCAGCAGCCGGGCGAGCACCGGCTCCTGCCCCGCGGCCAGCTCCGTCAGCTCGGCGCCGACCTTGCGGTGCAGCATGCGCAGCGCCGTGGCGAACGGCGCGAAGGGCAGGCCGTCCGCGCCCAGCTCCAGACAGCCGCCGACCGCGCTGACCGCGCCGGCGTCCTGCGCCGCCTCCAGGAACTCGTCCAGCAGCCGGCTCTTGCCCACGCCTGCCTCGCCCCCCACGAGCAGCACCTGCGGCTCGCCGAGCGCGGCGCGGGCGAGCGCGGCGCCAAGGGTCTTCAACTCGTCATGACGGCCTGCGAACACCGGGCTGATGGATCGGCTCTGCACGCTGTCGAGCATCGCACGCTGCACTGACAGCGTGGAATCGGTTTTCTCACTGACCGGGCACGGTGGGCAGGTCCGCGAAGACGTCGAAGCGCATGACGGCCGCGATCACCAGCCCGAGCAGGCCCAGCACCAGCCCCGCGACGGCCACGGCCCGTACCCACACCACGGGCCGCAGGCCGCTGTCGCCGAACGCCGGGCGGACGAGCACCGCGGCGGACACGATCAGGGCGACGACCGCGGTGAGGCCGTTGAAGAGGGCGATGGTGTGCCAGGGGGTGCCGTACGCGGCGGAGATCTGCTCGGCGGCGGTGCCGTTGGCGGATTCGAGCTGGCCGGTCAGCTCCCGGCGGGCGGAGACGAGGTCGGCCAGCCAGGTGCCGGTCAGCGAGGCGAGGCCCAGGGCGGCGCCCACGATGGCCGCGGCGCCTGCGGCCACGCCGGTGGAGGCGCGGGCGGCGGGGGGCAGCCCGGCGGGCCCGTCGTCGTCCGCGTCGCCTTCGTGCTCCCCCGGCGCGGCGCTCTCGCCGGCCTCCGCCGTGTCGTCGTCAGCGGCCTCCCCGGCCGCCGGCGCGTCCGCCGGGTCCGCGGTCTTCGCGGCGTCCTCGGCGTCGGTCCCGGCGGCGCCGGCCGCCCGGTCGGTCTTCGATAGTGCAGTCATGCCGGGCACCGTAGGCGGCCCGTCTGAGAGGAGTATTAACGTACGGCCGTCTCCTCCGGCAGCCGGATGTGCTCGGCCGCCGCCGGCTGCCCGGGCCCTTCGACGCCGATGTGCGGCAGCCGCTTCTCCAGCCAGCCCGGCAGCCACCAGTTGGCCCGGCCCAGCAGGTGCATCAGCGCCGGCACCAGGAGCGTGCGCAGCACGAAGGCGTCCAGCGCCACCGCCGCGGCCAGCGCCACCCCGAACATCGCGATGATCCGGTCCCCGCCCAGCGCGAACGCCGAGAAGACCGCGATCATGATGAGCGCCGCGCAGTTGATGACCCGGCCGGTCTCGGCGAGCCCGACCCGTACCGCCCGCCGGTTGTCGCGGGTCGCCCGCCACTCCTCGTACATCCTGCTGACCAGGAAGACCTGGTAGTCCATCGAGAGCCCGAAGAGCACCGAGATCATGATCACCGGCAGGAACGGCTCGATCGGCCCGGTGGCCTCGAGACCCAGCAGCCCGGCCCCCCAGCCCCACTGGAAGACCGCCACCACCACCCCGAAGGACGCCGTCACGGCCAGCACGTTCATCAGCGCGGCCTTGAGCGGTACGCCCACGCTGCGGAACGCCACCAGCAGCAGCAGGCAGCCCAGCGCGATCACGACGCCGCCGAAGAGCGGCAGCTTGCCGACGATCACCTCGGCGAAGTCGTCCTGTCCGGCCGTGATGCCGCCCACGTGCACCTGCATCGACGTGCCGTCCGCGGCCTCCGGCAGCACGTCCGAGCGCAGCCGGTCCACCAGGTCCGACGTCGCCTCGTCCTGGGGCGCGGTCTCCGGGGTGACGGTGATCATCCCGGTGCCGCCGCCCTTGCCGTGCACCGCGGCGGTGGCGTCGGCGACCCCCGGGGTGCCGCGCAGCGTCTCGGGCAGCGAGTCGAAGGCGACCCGGTCGCCGGCCCCGTCGAGGTGGGCGACGAGCGTGAGCGGGCCGTTGCTGCCCGGGCCGAAGGAGTCGGCCATCATGTCGTACGCCTGCCTGGTGGTGGCGCTCGCCGGATGGTTGCCCTGGTCGGAGCTGCCCAGGTGGAGCGCGGCCACGGGCAGCGCGAGGACGCCCATCAGCACCAGCGCCAGCGCGCCCAGCAGCCGCGGCCGGCGCTGCACCAGGACGGCCCAGCGGGCGGCGAGCCCGCGCGGCACCTCGGGCCGCGGGCCGTGCTCGACGAGCGCGCGCCGCTCGCGGCGGCTGAGGGCCTTCATGCCGATGACGCCGAGCAGCGCGGGCAGCAGCGTGATCGAGGCGGCGACGGTGAGCACCACGGTCAGCGAGGCGGCGACGGCAACGCCGGTGAGGAAGTTCAGCCGCAGCACGAGCATGCCGAGCAGCGCGATGCACACGGTGACGCCCGCGAAGACCACGGCCCGCCCGGCCGTGGCCACGGCGCGCTGCGCCGCCTCGCCCACGGGCAGCCCCTCGCGCAGCCCGCGGCGGTGTCTGGTGACGATGAACAGGGCGTAGTCGATGCCGACGCCCAGGCCGACGAGCATGCCGAGCATGGGGGCGAAGTCGGCCACGGCCATGGCGTGGCCGAGGAGCGTGACGCACCAGTACGCGGTGCCGACGCCGACGAGCGCGGTCGCGATCGGCAGCGCCATCGCGGCGAGCGAGCCGAAGGCGACGAAGAGCACGACCGCCGCGACGAGCACCCCGATGGCCTCGCCGTAGTGCACGGACGGTGCCTGGAGCAGCCCGGCCCCCGGGCCGCCCACGGCGACCTCCAGACCGTCGCCCGCCGCCGTCTCCGCGGCCTCGACGACCTTGCGGACGTCACCGGTCGCCAGGTCGTCCACGGCACCGTCGTAGGTGACGGTGGCGTACGCCGTGCGCCCGTCGGCGCTGACCGCCCCGCCGTCGCCGGCGCCGTTCCCGGTGGCCGCTCCGGTGCCGTCGGCCGCGTACGAGCCGTAGGGACCGGTCACCTCCGAGACCCCGGGCAGCCCGGCGATCTCCGTCAGCGCCGCGTCCACCCGCTCCCGGGTCTGCGCGTCGCGCACCCCGCCGTCGTCGTGCCAGACGACGGAGTCCGCGACGCCGTCCATGCCGGGGAACGCCTCGGCCACGAGCACCTGCGCCCGTCCGGACTCGGTGCCCGGGACGTCGTAGTCGTTCGAGTACGCCGGCCCCAGCAGGGCCGCCGCGACGGCGGTCCCGGCGAAGGCGGCGAGCCAGAGCAGGACCACGACCAGGCGGCGGCGTAGACACCACCGGGCGAGACCGGACACGGGCGGCTCCCTGGGATATTCACGATCTTTCAGGGAGGTCGGCCCTCAAAGACTCCTGCACCTGCGCTGCCACTGTTACAGGTGCGGGAGATCGTTTGTCCGGTGAGTGGCTTTTTTCACACGATCAGTCCGCTACGCCCAGCTTCTCCATGATCAGCTCCCGGGCGCGGGCCGCGTCCGCCTGGCCGCGGGTGGCCTTCATGACCGCGCCGACCAGCGCCCCGGCCGCCTGCACCTTGCCGCCGCGGATCTTGTCCGCGATGGCCGGGTTGCCCGCGATGGCCTCGTCGACCGCGGCGCCGAGCGCGCCCTCGTCCTTGACGATGGCGAGGCCGCGCTTGTCGACGACCTCGTCCGGGGTGCCCTCGCCGTCCAGGACGCCGGTGATGACCTGGCGGGCCAGCTTGTCGTTCAGCTTGCCCTCCGCGACCAGCGCCGCCACCCGCGCGACCTGCTCGGGCGTGATCGCCAGCGCGGCCAGCTCGACGCCGTCCTCGTTGGCCCGGCGGGCCAGCTCGCCCATCCACCACTTGCGCGCCGCGGTGGCGTCCGCGCCCGCGTCGATGGTGGCGACGATCGGGCCGATGGCCCCGGCGTTGAGGATGGACTGCATGTCGTGCGCGGAGACGCCCCACTCCTCGCGCAGCCGGTTGCGGCGCAGCCGCGGCAGCTCCGGCAGCCCGGCGCGCAGGTGCTCCACCCAGGTGCGGGCGGGCGCGACGGGCACGAGGTCGGGCTCGGGGAAGTAGCGGTAGTCCTCCGCCTCCTCCTTGGTACGGCCCGAGGTGGTGGTGCCGGTGTCCTCGTGGAAGTGGCGGGTCTCCTGGACGATCTTGCCGCCGCCGTCGAGGACTTCGGCGTGCCGGACGACCTCGGAGCGCACCGCGCGCTCGACGCTGCGCAGCGAGTTGACGTTCTTCGTCTCGCTGCGGGTGCCGAAGACGGTGGCGCCCACGGGCATCAGCGACAGGTTCACGTCGCAGCGCATCTGGCCCTGCTCCATGCGGGCCTCGGAGACGCCGAGGGCCTTGATCAGCTCCCGCAGCTCGGCCACGTACGCCTTCGCCACGTCGGGCGCCTTGGCGCCGGCGCCGGTGATCGGCTTGGTGACGATCTCGATCAGCGGGATGCCGGCCCTGTTGTAGTCCAGCAGCGAGTGCGAGGCGCCGTGGATCCGCCCGGTGGCGCCGCCGACGTGGGTGGACTTGCCGGTGTCCTCCTCCATGTGGGCGCGCTCGATCTCGACCCGGAAGACCTCGCCGTCGACCTCGACGTCGAGGTAGCCGTCGTACGCGATGGGCTCGTCGTACTGCGAGGTCTGGAAGTTCTTCGGCATGTCCGGATAGAAGTAGTTCTTCCGGGCGAAGCGGCACCACTCGGCGATCTCGCAGTTGAGCGCCAGGCCGATCTTGACCGCGGACTCCACGCCCGTCTCGTTGACCACCGGCAGCGCGCCGGGCAGGCCGAGGCAGACGGGGCAGGTCTGGGTGTTGGGCCCGGCGCCCAGCGCGGTGGCGCAGCCGCAGAACATCTTGGTCGCGGTGCCGAGCTCGACGTGGACCTCCAGGCCCAGCACCGGCTCGTACGTCGCGAGGGCGTCCTCGTACGTGACAGTCACAGCTCTCTTCCAGCCTCTCGACCCCGGCGCGGCCCGCTCAGCCGGCGAGGATGTCGTCGTCGTTCATCCGGCGCAGCTCCCGCACCAGCAGGGCGACGCCGGTGGCGATGGCGGCGGCGGACACCGCGGCGTCGAGCTGACGCAGCCGGTCCTCGTCGAAGCGCGCCTGCTTCATCTGCTTGGCGACGCCGATCACGCCGAAGAGCGTGGACGTGAGGGAGATGTACACACCGGTCTTGGACTTCTTGAAGTCCTTGGCCTTGGCGAACTTGCTCATAGGGCGGGTGCCTCCTCCAGCAGGGGGTGGCCCCACCGGTCGGTGAACGCGGCCTCCACCGCGGCACCGACCTTGTAGAGCCGGTCGTCGGCCATGGCGGGGGCGATGATCTGCAGCCCCACCGGGAGCCCGTCCTCCGGCGCGAGGCCGCAGGGCAGCGACATGGCGGCGTTGCCGGCCAGGTTGGACGGGATGGTGCACAGATCGGCGAGGTACATCGCCATCGGGTCGTCGACCCGCTCGCCGATCGGGAACGCGGTCGTCGGGGTGGTCGGCGAGACGAGCACGTCGACCTGCTCGTAGGCGCGCTCGAAGTCGCGGGTGATGAGGGTGCGGACCTTCTGCGCCGAGCCGTAGTAGGCGTCGTAGTAGCCGGAGCTGAGCGCGTACGTGCCGAGCATGATGCGGCGCTTGACCTCGGGGCCGAAGCCCGCCGCCCGGGTCAGCGAGGTGACCTCCTCGGCGGAGTGCGCGCCGTCGTCGCCGGCGCGCAGGCCGTAGCGCAGGCCGTCGTAGCGGGCGAGGTTCGAGGAGACCTCGGCGGGCGCGATCAGGTAGTACGCCGCGAGCGCCTTGTCGAACGTCGGGCAGGACACCTCCACGACCTCGGCGCCCAGCTCGCGCAGCAGCTCGACGGCCTCGTCGAAGCGCTGCATGACGCCCTGCTGGTAGCCCTCGCCGCGGAACTCCTTGACCACGCCGACGCGCATCCCGGCCACCGAGCCGTGGCGCGCGGCCTCGACGACGGGCGGGACGGGGGCGTCGATGGAGGTGGAGTCCATCGGGTCGTGACCGGCCAGCACCTCGTGCAGCAGCGCCGCGTCCAGCACCGTACGGGCGCACGGACCGCCCTGGTCGAGGCTGGAGGAGAACGCGATCATCCCGTACCGCGAGACGCCGCCGTAGGTCGGCTTGACGCCGACCGTGCCGGTGACGGACGCGGGCTGGCGGATGGAGCCGCCGGTGTCGGTGCCGATGGCCAGCGCCGCCATGTACGCGGTGATGGCGGCCGACGAGCCGCCGCCGGAGCCGCCGGGGATCCGGGTGAGGTCCCAGGGGTTGCCGGTGTGGCCGTAGGCGCTGTTCTCGGTGGAGGAGCCCATCGCGAACTCGTCCATGTTGGTCTTGCCGAGGATGACGACGCCGGCTTCCTTCAGCCGGCGGGTGACGGTCGCGTCGTACGGCGGGACCCAGCCCTGGAGCATCTTCGACCCCGCGGTGGTGGGCACCCCCTCGGTGGTGAAGATGTCCTTGAGCGCCAGCGGCACGCCGGCCAGCGGGCCGAGCTTCTCGCCGCGCTCGCGCCGGGCGTCCACGGCGCGCGCCTGGGCGAGCGCGCCCTCGCGGTCGACGTGCAGGAACGCGTGCACCTTCTCGTCCACGGCGTCGATGCGGGCGAGATGGGCCTCCGCCACCTCGACGGCGCTGACGTCGCCTGCGGCGATCTGCGCGGCGGTCTCGGCCGCGGTCTGCCTGATGGTTCCCGAGCTGTCCGCCACGGTCACTCCTCCCCCAGGATCTGCGGCACCTTGAAACGCTGCTGCTCCTGCGCGGGCGCGCCGGAGAGCGCCTGCTGCGCGGTCAGGCTCGGCCGGACGGCGTCCGGGCGCATGACGTTCGTCAGGGGCAGCGGGTGGCTGGTCGGCGGTACGTCCTCGCCGGCCACATCGGCGACGCGGGCGACCGCGCCGATGATGGCGTCGAGCTGGCCGGCGAAGTGGTCCAGCTCCTCGCCGCTCAGCTCCAGGCGCGCCAGCCGGGCGAGGTGGGCGACCTCCTCGCGCGTGATGCCAGGCATGCGGGTCATCCTCACAGGGTGGTGTGACGGTTTCGGGGCAATCCTATGGGGCGCGGGGCGGTGCGCCCGACCGGGTTTCCCGGCGGGGCCGTTCTGGCCGCCCGCACGGCCGCCCCGGCGGTACGGGACAGTTCGCCCGACCGGGTGCCGTACCGCGCCCGGCCGCCGGTCACTTCACCGGCTTCACCGGCTCCTCCGCCTCACCCGGCTGCGGCAGGGACGCGGCCGCCGCGGGCTCGTCCGCCGCGGCGGACGCCGCGGCCGGCAGCGCCCGGGCCCCGGCGGGTCCCGGACCGCGGGCGCGCAGCCAGGCGGTGGTCTCCTGCGGCGGCATGGCCGCGGCGACGAGCCAGCCCTGCACCGCGTCGCAGCCGAGGTCCCGCAGGTGCTCCCAGGTCTCGTCGTCCTCGACGCCCTCGGCGACGACGCGCAGCCCGAGGGAGTGCGCGAGGTCGACGGTGCAGCGGACGATCTCCAGGTCCTCCGGGTCGACGGCCAGCCGGGCGACGAACGAGCGGTCGATCTTCAACTCGCTGACCGGCAGCCGGCGCAGATGGACCAGCGAGGAGTAGCCGGTGCCGAAGTCGTCGAGCGACATCTTCACGCCGTGCCCGGTGAGCCCGGCGAGGGTGTCGGCCGCGCGCTGCGGGTCCTCCAGCAGCACGTGCTCCGTTATCTCCAGTTGCAGCGCGCCGGGCGGCACGCCGTGCCGGGCGAGGCGGGCGGCGACGGCGCCGGCGAAGCCGGGCGTGTGCACGTCGCGCGGCGAGACGTTGACGGCGACGGGGACCTGGAGCCCGGCGGCGCGCCAGTCGGCGACCTGGGCGAGCGCGGTCTCCAGCACGTACTCGGTGAGCACCGGCATCAGGCCCGAGGTCTCGGCGATGGCGATGAACTCCTCCGGGTTCACGTGCCCGCGCTCCGGGTGCGCCCAGCGGACCAGGGCCTCCAGGCCGACGACGCGGCCGTCGAAGCCGACCTTCGGCTGGTAGTGCAGCGCGACCTCGCGGGCCTGGAGCGCCCGGCGCAGGTCGCCCAGCAGGCCGAGCCGGTCGGGGGTGTTGCCGTCGCGGCGGGCCTCGTAGACCTCGACGCCGCTGCGGTCCCGCTTGGCCTGGTACATCGCCACGTCGGCGCGCTGGAGCAGGCCCTCGGTCTCGGTGGCGTGCTCGGGGTAGACGGCGACGCCTGCGCTGGCCTCCAGCACCAGGCTCATCCCGTCGAGATCGAGCGGGGAGCCGAGGGCGGCGACGAGCGTACGGGCCACCCGCTGGGCGCTGGTGGCGGAGTCGGTCAGCGGGATGAGCACGGCGAACTCGTCGCCGCCGAGGCGGGCGGCCTCCGCGCCGCGGGGCAGCGCGAGCCGCAGCCGGCCGGCGAGCTGGAGCAGCAGCCGGTCGCCGGCGCGGTGGCCGAGGGTGTCGTTGACGGCGCGGAAGCGGTCGAGGTCGATGAGGATGAGGGCGGCGCGGCGGCCGGTGCTCTCGGCCTCGTCCAGCGCGTGCCGGGTGCGCTCCAGCAGCCACTGGCGGTTGGGCAGCCCGGTCAGCGGGTCGCGCAACTGCTCCTCGGCGCGGGCGCGGGCCATCCACAGGCTGGAGTCGAGCGCGATGAGCGGCACGGCGAACAGCGGCAGCAGCACGGGGGTGTTGACGGCCACGACGATGATGAGCGGCGCGATGCCGAGCAGCGCGGCACCGCCCAGGCCCTGGCGGGTGAGGGCGGCGCGGGCGAGCAGGCCGGGGCCCTCGCGGTGGCCGGGGTCCGCGTACCAGGTGAGCACGCGGGTCACCAGGACGTACGCCAGGGCGGCGGCGATCAGCTCGGGCAGCGCGTACAGGTCCCAGGAGCCCGGCTCCCAGGGCTCCTCGACGGTCGGGTGCTCGCCGCAGGTCCACAGCACCAGGGCGGCCGTCGAGATGCCGAGGATCTCGACGGCCCCGTGCAGCGGCGCCTGGCGGCGGTGCGGCCGGCGGACGAGGGCGACGGCGAGGATGACCAGCAGGCTGACGGCGACGGCCGGGATCCAGCCGTAGAGCAGCAGCACGGCGAGGGTGAGCGCGGCCGCCGAGCCGTTGCCGCCGGACCAGCGGTCGCGGCCGGGTGCGACCAGATGGGCGATGAGGACGGCCGTCAGGACGGCCAGGCCCCAGCCCGCGGTGCCGCGCGGGAAGAGCGCGTGGCCCTGCCGCAGCCCGTACAGCGCCCCGATGGCGAACACCAGGCCGCCCGCGGTCTGCGCCAGCCACGGCAGGGCGGGCAGCACCAACCGGCGCAGCACCGGCGCCGGTTCCGTGCTCTCCGTCGGTCGCATCCCGTCCCTCTCACCGCCTGGGCGCGCGTCGGCGCGCCCATCCACACTAGGCGGCGAAAGCCGGTCTGGGGCGCCGATCGGCTGCGGTCGCCCGATTGCCCCCGACTCGCCGGGTTTCGGTCAGCACTCGAACAGGCCGCGCCCCGGCGGTTACCCGGGCGGGGGCAGGGCGGCGTCGCGGGCGGCGTCGGGGCCCTGCTCCAAAAGGACGGCGAAGCCCGCGTCGTCGAGGATCGCGAGCTTCAACTGCACGGCCTTGTCGTACTTGGACCCGGGGTTGTCGCCGGAGACGACGAAATCGGTCTTCTTCGAGACCGAACCCGTCACCTTGGCGCCGCGGGACTGCAGCGCCTCCTTCGCGCCGTCCCGGGTGTGCGACTGGAGCGTGCCCGTGACGACGACCGTCATCCCCTCCAGCGGACGCGCACCCTCCGAGTCCTTCGCCTCCTCCTCCATCCGCACGCCCGCCGCGCGCCAGCGCTCGACGATCTCGCGGTGCCAGTCCTCGGCGAACCACTGCGTCAGCGAGGCCGCGATGGTGGGCCCGACGCCCTCGGCCGCGGCCAGTTCCTCCTCGCTCGCCGCCATGATCCGCTCGATGGAGCGGAACTCGCGGGCCAGAGCCTCCGCGGCGACGGGGCCGACGTGCCGGATGGACAGTCCGGCGATGACCCGGGCCAGCGGGCGGTCCTTGGCGGCCTGGATGTGACCGAGCATCAGCTCGGTGTTCTTCTTCGGGTTGCCCTCCTTGTTGGCGAAGAAGGTGACGACCTTCTCCTCGCCCGTCTCCGGGTCGCGCTTGGGCAGTCCGGTGTCCTGGTCGAGGACGTACGACTTGATGGGCAGCAGGTCCTCGACCTTCAGGTCGAACAGGCCGCCCTCGTCCCTGAGCGGCGGCTCCGCCGGCTCCAGCGGCTGGGTGAGCGCCGTCGCCGCGACGTACCCGAAGTTCTCGATGTCCAGGCAGCGGCGCCCGGCGAGATAGAACAGCCGCTCGCGGAGCTGGGCCGGGCAGGAGCGGGCGTTGGGGCAGCGCAGGTCGACGTCGCCCTCCTTCATGGGCTTGAGCGCCGTCCCGCACTCGGGGCACTCCGCGGGCATCACGAACTCCCGTTCGCTGCCGTCCCTGAGGTCGCTCAGCGGGCCCATGATCTCGGGGATCACGTCGCCCGCCTTGCGCAGCGCGACCGTGTCGCCGATGAGGACGCCCTTGGCCCTGACCAC
Source organism: Streptomyces sp. NPDC004134 (assembly GCF_042874195.1). Classification (NCBI taxonomy): domain Bacteria; kingdom Bacillati; phylum Actinomycetota; class Actinomycetes; order Kitasatosporales; family Streptomycetaceae; genus Streptomyces; species Streptomyces sp. NPDC004134. The sequence continues at coordinate 56,641 of NZ_JBIAMS010000038.1, forward strand.
GTCCTGGTTGTGCAGCGTGGCGAACTCGACCTCGGATCCCGCCACCGTCACCGGCTCGACCACCGCGTACGGCGTGACCCGGCCGGTGCGCCCGACGCCGACGCGGATGTCGACCAGCCTGGTGTTGACCTCCTCCGGCGGGAACTTCCACGCGATGGCCCAGCGCGGCGCGCGGGACGTGGAGCCGAGGCGGCCCTGGAGGGCGATCTCGTCGAGCTTGACGACGACGCCGTCGAACTCGTACGCCACGTCGTGCCGGCGGTCGGCGTAGCCGGCGACGTAGGCCCGTACGCCGTCGATGCCGTCGACCACCTTCGTGTACGGCGAGGTGGGCAGGCCCCACTCCTTGAGCAGTTCGTACGCCCCGGAGAGGCGGTCGAAGCGGGCGCCTTCGAGCGCGCCGATGCCGTGGACCACCATGTGCAGCGGGCGGGAGGCGCTGATCTGGGGGTTCTTCTGGCGCAGCGAACCGGCCGCGGAGTTGCGCGGGTTGGCGAAGGGGGGCTTGCCCTCGGCCACCAGGTCCGCGTTGAGCTTCTGGAAGTCCCCGAGCGAGAAGTACACCTCGCCGCGGATCTCCACGAGGTCCGGGATGTTCTCCCCCTGGAGCCGGTGCGGGATCTCGCCGATGGTGCGGATGTTGGGCGTGATGTCCTCGCCGGCGCGGCCGTCGCCGCGGGTGGCGCCGCGGACCAGCCGGCCGTGCTCGTACGTCAGGCTGACCGCGAGGCCGTCGACCTTCAGCTCGCACAGCAGGTGGTACGGCTGGGGGTCCAGCTCCCTGGCCATCCGGTCGGCCCAGGCGTCCAGCTCCTCGTCCGTGAACGCGTTGTCCAGGGAGAGCATCCGCTCGCGGTGCTGGACGGAGGTGAACTCCGTCTCGTACGCCCCGGCGACCTTCTGGGTCGGCGAGTCGGGCGTGCGCAGCTCCGGGTGCTCCTCCTCCAGCGCCTCCAGCTCCCGCAGCAGCTTGTCGAAGTCGGCGTCGCTGATGACGGGCGTCGTCACGTAGTACCTGAAGCGGTGCTCCTCGATCTGCTCCGCCAGCAGCCGATGACGCTCACGCGCCACGCTGTCCGCACTCACACCGGCCTCCCGTTGTCACTCCGGGTCCCGGGCGAGGGACCCTGCCGCACGGACGCAGTGGGCGAGCGCCCGGCGGGCGTACTCCGGGTCCGCGCCCGCGAGGCCGCACGCCGGAGTGATCACCACACTGCTGGCGAGCGCCTGCGGCGACAGCCCCAGCCTGCGCCACAACGTCCTGACACCCCCGACGCTACCTGCAGGGTCTGACATCGGACCCGCACCGGCGGGCGCGCCCGCGGACGCGTTCGCCGTCGCCGGCACGACGCCCGCGAAGAGCCCGAGACCGCCCTCCACGGCCTCGCCGACCGCGTCGTCCTGGCGTTCGGTCAGCAGCCCCGCGTCGTACGACACGGCCGCGGCGCCCGCGCGGTGCAGCAGGGCGAAGGGCACGTCCGGGGCGCAGGAGTGGACGACGACCGGGGTACCGGCCGGGCCGGTGGCGCCGGCGGCGGCGATCACGTCGCGCAGGGTGCCCTCGACGACGGCGCGGTCCACGGCGCGGTAGGTGCGGTAGCCGCTGGCGGTGGCGACCCGGCCGGTGAGCACGGCGGTCACGGACGGCTCGTCGAGCTGCAGCACCACCTCGGCGCCGGGCACCCGGCGGCGTACCTCCGCCAGATGGGCGCGCAGCCCCTCGGCGAGCGAGGCCGCCAGGTCGCGGCAGGCGCCCGGGTCCCGCAGCGCGGCCTCGCCGCCCTTCAGCTCCAGCGCGGCGGCCAGCGTCCACGGCCCGGTGGCCTGGACCTTCAGCGGTCCCGCGTAGCCCTGGGTGAACTCCTCCAGCGCGTCCAGGTCCTCGCCCAGCCAGGAGCGCGCCCTGCGGGTGTCCATCCCCGGCCGGTCGGCGATGCGCCAGCCGCTGGGCTGCAGGTGCGCGTAGACGTCGACGAGCATCCCCACGCTGCGGCCGACCATGTCGGCGCCGGGCCCGCGCGCGGGCAGCTCGGGCAGGAAGGGGAAGTCGCCGACCTCGCCGGTCACGGTGCGCGCGGTCTCCCGCGCGTCCTCGCCTGGCATGGATCCCACACCGGTGGCGGCACCTGCACCCCAGGGGCGCGTCGCTGTCTCATTCACGAGGGTGAGGGTATGCCGAAAGCGGCGCCCCGCTACGGGCCGGGGCGGACGGAGACGTCGGTGAGCTGGGCGTCGCGCGGCAGGTCCAGGGCCGTCAGCAGGGTCGTCGCCACCGACTCGGGGTCGATCCAGCGCCCCGGCTCGTACTCCCGGCCCTCCTGCCGGTGCACCTTGGCCTGCATCGGCGTGGCGGTGCGGCCCGGGTAGACCGTGGTGACCCGCACGCCGCTGCCGGCCTCCTCCGCGCGCAGCGCGTCGGCCAGCGCCTTCAGCCCGTGCTTGCTCGCGCCGTACGCGCCCCACCCGGGCCCCGCGCTCAGCCCGGCGCCGGAGTTGACGAACACGACGTGCCCCCGCGCCGCCCGCAGCCGCGGCAGCAGCAGCCGGGTCAGCTCGGCGGGCCCCGTCAGGTTGACCGCCAGCGTCTCGTCCCAGACCTTCGGGGTGGTCTCCGCGACCGGGCCCAGCTCCACCACGCCCGCGACGTGCACCAGCGAGTCGAGTGCGGCGGGCAGTTCCTGCCCGGCCAGCGCGTCGGCCAGGCCGGCCGGCGCACCGAGGTCGGCCACGACGGTGTGCGCGCCCGGGAAGCGCTCCGCCAGCTCCGCGGCGCGGGCCTCGCCGCGGACGAGGAACCAGAGACCCGCGGACCCGCGCGCGGCCAGCCGCCGGGCCAGTGCCTCGCCGATGCCGGAGCCGGCGCCCGTGATCAGATGTGTGGTGGCAGGGTTGATGTCGCTCATGCGGTCATCCTGTCACCGCGCCGGACGGGCCTCCAGGTACGTCATGGCGGCCTCGGGGTCGTCGGCGAAGAACATCAGCTCGGTCAGCGGCAGCGGCAGGAATCCCTCCGCCTCCATCCGCCGGAACTGCGCCCGCAGCCCGTCGTAGTACCCCGCGGTGTTGAGCAGCACCACCGGCTTGGCGTGCAGCCCGTGCTTCTTCAACTCCAGGATCTCGGTGGCCTCGTCGAGCGTGCCGGTGCCGCCGACCATGATGACGACGGCGTCGGAGCGGCCGAGCAGCTCCGCCTTGCGCTCCGCCAGGTCCCCGGCGATCACCATCTCGTCGGCGCCCGCACGCGCCTTGTCGGCCAGGAACGTCACCGACACCCCGACGAGCCGGCCGCCGTGCTCCTGCACGCCGTCGGCGACCACCTTCATCAGCCCCACGTCGGAACCGCCCCACACCAGCGTGTGCCCGCGCTTGCCCAGCAGTTCGGCGAAGTGGCGGGCGGGCGCCGTGTAGCGCTCGTCGAGGTCGGCCGCGGAGAGGAAGACGCAGATGTTCATGCGTCACACCGTACGCACGGGCACCTGGGCAGCGGACCGGCGCCTTTTCGGCCGCGGCAACGCGGGCCTTGGCCGCACGACGCAGCCCTTGGCCGCACGACGCAGCCCTTGGCCGCACGACGCAGCCCTTGGCCACACCACGCAGCCCTTGGCCGCACCACGCAGCCGCGGCCGCACTACGCGGCCGGTGCGCCCGCGCGGCGGGTGGTGGCGATGGTCGCGGAGCCGACCACGCGCGTGCCGTCGTACAGCACCACGGCCTGCCCGGGTGCCACCCCGCGCACCGGCGCCGCGAAGCTCACCCGCAGCTCGCCGCCGGCGACCTCCGCGGTCACCGCCGTCTCGCCGCCGTGCGCACGCAGTTGGGCGGTGTACGCCCCGGGCCCGGCCGGCGGCGTACCGCACCAGCGCGGCGAGATCGCCGTCAGCGCCTCGACGTCCAGGGACGCGGCCGGGCCGACGGTGACGGTGTTGTCCACGGGCGAGATGTCGAGCACGTACCGCGGCCGCCCGTCGGGAGCCGGATGCCCCAGGGCCAGGCCCTTGCGCTGGCCCACGGTGAAGCCGTACGCGCCGGAGTGGGTGCCGACGCGGGCGCCGGACTCGTCCAGGATGTCGCCCTCGGCCGCGCCGAGGCGGCGGGCCAGGAAGCCCTGGGTGTCGCCGTCGGCGATGAAGCAGATGTCATGGCTGTCGGGCTTCTTCGCCACGAACAGCCCGCGCTCCGCGGCCTCCTCGCGGATCTCGGCCTTGGTGGTCTCGGTCTCGCCGAGCGGGAACATCGCGTGCGCGAGCTGCCGTTCGTCCAGCACGCCGAGGACGTACGACTGGTCCTTGGCGGCGTCCGCCGCGCGATGCAGCTCGCGGCTGCCGTCCTCGCGGGTGACGACCTTCGCGTAGTGGCCCGTGCACACCGCGTCGAAGCCGAGGGCGAGCGCCTTGTCGAGCAGCGCCGCGAACTTGATCTTCTCGTTGCAGCGCAGGCAGGGGTTGGGCGTACGGCCCGCGGCGTACTCGCTGACGAAGTCCTCCACGACGTCCTCGCGGAACCGCTCGGCGAGGTCCCAGACGTAGAAGGGGATGCCGATGACGTCGGCGGCGCGGCGGGCGTCGTGCGAGTCCTCGATGGTGCAGCAGCCGCGGGCGCCGGTGCGGAAGGACTGCGGGTTGGCGGAGAGCGCGAGGTGCACCCCGGTGACGTCGTGCCCCGCCGCCGCGGCGCGGGCGGCGGCGACGGCGGAGTCCACGCCGCCGGACATGGCGGCGAGGACCTTCAGACGGGCGGGGCGGGCCGTGTGTGTCGCTCGTGGTGTCATAGCCACTCCAGGGTAACGAGGCCGCGGCGCGGAACCGTCCGGCGGTCGGAGGCGTTGGCCGATCGAGACCGAACGAGAGGGAACGACCGCATGCCGGCGACGGAGGGCGCACAACCGGCGCGCGAGGCCGAGGAGCCCCGCGCGGACCCCGGGCAGCCCGCGAGCGGGGAGCCGCCCAGGCGCTCCAGCCGCCGCGCCGTGCTCGCCGCCCTCGGCGTGGGCGCGGTCGGCGCCGGCCTCGGCTGGGCCGGGTACGAGCAGCTCAAGCGCATGTGGTGGCGGATCCCCGGCGTCGACAAGCCGCGCAGGCCGGGCGAGCTGGACTACGCCGCCGCCGGCTGGGCCGGCGCCTCGGAGGCCAACTGGCGCCGCGCCGACCGCCCCGCGGACTACGGCATCGACCGCGTCGTCATCCACGTCACCGAGGGCAGCTACGCGGTGGCGCTCCAGGTCTTCGCCGACCCGGGCCACGGCGCCGCCACCCACTACGTCGTCCGGGCCGAGGACGGGCACGTGGCGCAGACGGTGCGCGAGCTGGACGTGGCGTTCCACGCGGGCAACCGGGAGTGGAACGAGCGGAGCGTCGGCATCGAGCACGAGGGCTTCGTGGACCGCCCGGAGACGCTGACCGACGTCATGTACCGCTCCTCGGCGGAGCTGACCGCGGACATCTGCCTGCGCTACGGCATACCGGTGGACCGGGAGCACATCGTCGGCCACGACGAGGTCCCGGAGGCCACCCACACCGACCCGGGCCGGCACTGGGACTGGCCGCGGTACATGCGCCTGGTGCGCAGGGCGCACGCCGCCGCGGACCGCAGGGCGCCCGCCCGCCCGGCACCCGGCCCCTGACCCGGCCGCACGCCGCGGGGCCGGTGATCCGCTGCGGGCCACACCGCCCGGGCCGGATCGGGCCCGTCGGCTCAGGTCAGCCCCGCCGCCCGTGCCCGCGCCACCGCGGGCCCGATCGCCGCCGCCAGCGCCGCCACGTCCGCCTCCGTCGACGTGTGCCCCAGCGAGAACCGCAGCGTCCCCCGCGCCAGGTCCGGGTCCGCCCCCGCGGCGAGCAGCACGTGGCTGGGCTGGGCCACTCCCGCGGTGCACGCGGAGCCGGTGGAGCAGGCGATGCCCTGGGCGTCCAGGAGCAGCAGCAGGGAGTCGCCCTCGCAGCCGGGGAAGGAGAAGTGCGCGTTGGCGGGCAGCCGCCCGGCCGGGTCCGGATCGCCGTTGAGCACCGCGTCGGGCACCGCGGCCCGTACCGCCGCCACCAGGGCGTCGCGCAGCGCGCCCACCTCTTCGGCGAACCGCGCGCGCCGCTCCGCGGCCAGCTCCGCCGCCACCGCGAACGCCGCGACCGCCGGCACGTCCAGCGTGCCGGAGCGCACCTCGCGCTCCTGCCCGCCGCCGTGCAGCAGCGGCTCCGGCGCGTACCCGCGGCCGAGGAGCAGCGCCCCGATGCCGTACGGGCCGCCGATCTTGTGCCCGGTGAGCGTCAGCGCGGCCAGCCCGCTGGCGCCGAAGCCGACCTCCGCCTGGCCCGCGGCCTGCACCGCGTCGGAGTGCATCGGCACGCCGTACTCCCGTGCCACGGCGGCGAGTTCCGCGACCGGCAGGACCGTGCCGATCTCGTTGTTGGCCCACATCGCCGTCACCAGCGCCACGTCGCCCGCGCCCCCGGCGGGGCCGCGCTCCAGCGCGGCGCGCAGCGCGTCGGGGTGCACCCGGCCGTAGGCGTCGACGGGCAGCCAGTCGACGGTGGCGCCCTCGTGCTTCTGGAGCCAGTGCACCGCGTCGAGGACCGCGTGGTGCTCGACCGGGCTGGCGAGCACCCGGGTGCGGGCGGGGTCCTCGGCCCGCCGCGACCAGTACAGGCCCTTGACCGCGAGGTTGTCCGCCTCGGTGCCGCCGGAGGTGAAGACCACCTCGCTGGGCCGGGCGCCGAAGGCGGCGGCCAGCCGCTCCCTGGACTCCTCGACGGTGCGCCGGGCCCGCCGGCCCGCGGCGTGCAGCGACGAGGCGTTGCCGGTGGCGGTGAGGCGTTCGGTCATGGCCCGCACCGCCTCGGGGAGCATCGGGGTGGTGGCGGCGTGGTCGAGGTAGACGGCCTGGTCCATGATGGTCCCGATTCTACGGCGCCCGCCCCGCCCGCCGGACGCCGCCTTCCGGCCGTAGGGACCCCGCCCACGGCCCCCGTCCTGGCGAGGGGGCCTCGCGCCCCTCGGCCCGCCCTCAGCCCTCCCCCGCCGCCCTGCTGCGCCGCTGCCAGGCGCGCGGGGCCCGCCAGCGGAAGCGCAGCGCCAGCAGCCGCAGCACGAACGCCAGCGCCGCCGCGGCCGTCGCCGTGGCGGGCCCGACCTGGTCGAAGCGGATCAGCAGCGCGGTGGCCGCCGCGCCGACCAGCGCCGGCACCGCGTACATCTCCCGGTCCCAGCGCAGCAGCGACGGCACCTCCCCGGCGAGCAGGTCGCGCACCACGCCGCCGCCGGCCGCGCTGGTCAGCCCGAGGACGGCGGCGGAGGTGAGGCCGAGTCCGTACTCGTACGCCTTGAGCGTGCCGGTGACGCAGAACAGCCCCAGGCCGGCGGCGTCGAAGACCATGACCGCGCTGGTGATCCGCTCCACCTCGGGGTGCAGGAAGACGACCAGCAGCGCGGCGACGAGCGGCGTGAACAGGTACCCCGGCTCGGTGAAAGCCGCCGGCGGCACCGCGCCGATCACCAGGTCCCGCAGCAGCCCGCCGCCGAGCCCGGTGGCCAGCGCGAGCACCGCGATGCCGAAGACGTCGAAGTTCTTCCGCACCGCGAGCAGCGCGCCGGAGATCCCGAAGACGAAGATCCCCGCGAGGTCCAGCCAGTGCTGCAGGGAGGGCGTGAACAACTCGTCGGACACCACGCCCCCGTCTTACCGCCGCACGTTCTACTTCTTGTCTTCGGGTGCCTGGTCGGGCGCGTTCTCCGGGTGCCAGCAGGCGGTGCGCCGGCCGGGCTTCAGCTCCAGCAGCGGCGGCTCCTTGGTCTTGCAGACCTGGGTGGCCTTCCAGCAGCGGGTGTGGAAGCGGCAGCCGGTGGGCGGCGAGATCGGCGAGGGCACGTCGCCGTTGAGCAGGATCCGCTCGCGCTGCTGCCGGCGCTTGGTGTCCGGCACCGGCACCGCGGACATCAGCGCCTTGGTGTACGGGTGCAGCGGCTCCTGGTACAGGCTGGTGCGGTCGGCCAGTTCGACGATCTTGCCCAGGTACATGACCGCGATCCGGTCCGAGACGTGCCGGACGACGGACAGGTCGTGGGCGATGATCACGTAGGTGAGGCCGAACTCCTGCTGGAGGTCGTCCAGCAGGTTGACCACCTGCGCCTGGATCGACACGTCCAGGGCCGAGACCGGCTCGTCCGCCACGATCAGCTTCGGCTGCAGGGCCAGCGCGCGGGCGATGCCGATGCGCTGCCGCTGGCCGCCGGAGAACTCGTGCGGGTAGCGGTTGTAGTGCTCGGGGTTGAGCCCGACCCGCTCCAGGATCCCCTGGACCTCCTTCTTCACCCCGCCCTCCGGCCGCACGTTCTGCAGCTTGAAGGGGGCGCCGACGATGGTGCCGACGGTGTGCCGGGGGTTCAGCGAGGAGTACGGGTCCTGGAAGATCATCTGCACGTCGCGGCGCAGCGGGCGCATCTGGCCCGTGCTCAGGTGCGTGATGTCCCGGCCCTGGAACTCGACGCTGCCGCCGGTGGGCTCCAGCAGCCGGGTGATCAGCCGGCCCATGGTGGACTTGCCGCAGCCGGACTCGCCGACGACGCCCAGCGTCTCGCCGGGCAGGACCTCGAAGTCGATGCCGTCCACGGCCTGCACCGCGCCGACCTGGCGCTGCAACAGGCCCTTGCGGATGGGGAAGTGCTTGGTCAGCCCGGAGACCTTCAGCAGCGGCTCGGTGCCGGCGGCGGGCTTCTTGCGCATCCGGGCGCCCGGAATGGTCGCGGTCGCCTTCGCCCCGCCGGCGCCGGCCGGTCCCGCCGCCGCGGCGCCGGTCCCCTTGCCGTCCCCCGCAGTGGGGGTACCCCCGTCAGCGGGGGCGGAGCCGGCGGGGGAGCTCGCCTTGTCGGCCTTCTTCTCGGGCACAGCCTCGTCCTTCACAGCTTCGGCGCAATCTCTTCGGTGTAGATGCGCTCCCGGTCTTCCTGCCGCAGGTGGCAGGCGACGAAGTGGCCTCCCCCACCGACTGCGCCCTCACTGCCAACCTCGCGCAGCTCGGGCCGTACGGTGCGGCTGGCGTTGTCCGCGGGCACGTCCGCGTAGGGGCAGCGGGGGTGGAACGCGCACCCGCTGGGCACGTTGATGAGGCTCGGCGGGCTGCCCTTGACCGGGATGAGCCGGTCGGTGGCCTCGCGGTCGATGCGCGGCATCGAGCCGAGCAGGCCCCAGGTGTACGGGTGCTGCGGCCGGTCGAAGATCTGCTCGGCCGAGCCCCGCTCCACGCACCGGCCGCCGTACATCACCACGATGTCGTCGGCCAGTTCCGCGACCACGCCGAGGTCGTGGGTGATGATGATGACCGCGGAGCCGAACTCCTTCTGCAGATCCCGGATCAGGTCGAGGATCTGCGCCTGCACGGTCACGTCGAGCGCGGTCGTCGGCTCGTCGGCGATGAGCAGTTCGGGGTTGTTCACCAGCGCCATCGCGATCATCGCGCGCTGGCGCATGCCGCCGGAGAACTGGTGCGGGTAGTCGTCGACGCGCTTGTCGGGCTGCGGGATGCCGACCCGGTCGAGCATCTCGATGGCCCGCTTGCGCGCGGTCTTCTTGTCGACGTCGTGGTGGACGCGGTACGCCTCCACGATCTGGTACCCGATCTTGTAGTACGGGTGCAGCGCGGAGAGCGGGTCCTGGAAGATCATCGACATCTCGCGGCCGCGCAGCCGGCGCACCGTGTCGGGCTCCGCGGACAGCAGCTCCTGCCCGTTGAGCCAGATCTCGCCGGAGAGCTGCGCCCGCCGGCGCTTGCCGTACTGCCCGGCGGTGTGCAGGCCCATGACGGCCAGCGAGGTGACGGACTTGCCGGAGCCGGACTCGCCCACGATGCCGAGGGTCTTGCCCTTCTCCAGTTGGAAGGACAGCCCGTCGACGGACTTCACCACGCCGTCGTCGGTCGGGAAGTGGACCTTGAGGTCCCGGATGTCCAGGAACGCCGACGCCTCGGTGGCGGCGGCCGGTACCGGCTCGCCGACGGCGCCCGTCTTCGTCAGGCCGGTCACGAGACCCTCACCCTCGGGTCGATGGCGGCGTACACGAAGTCGACCACCAGATTGCAGATCACGATGAAGAAGGCGGCGAACAACGTGACACCGAGGATCGGTGGCAGGTCGTTCTCGCTGATGGACTGGACCGCCCAGGAGCCGACCCCGTTGAAGGAGAACACCGTCTCGGTGATCACCGCGCCGCCGAGCAGCAGCGCGAAGTCCATGCCGAAGATGGTCACGATGGGCGTCAGCGCGGAGCGCAGGCCGTGCCGGGCGATCACCACCGGCTCCTTCAGGCCCTTCGCGCGGGCGGTGCGGATGTAGTCCTCACCCATGGTCTCCAGCATCCCGGCGCGCGTGAGTCTCGCATAGAGCGCCGAATAGAGGAACGCCAGCGAGAACCAGGGCAGCACCAACCCCTGGAACCAGCGCACCGGATTCTCGGTGAGCGGTGTGTACTCGTTCGGGAAGATCTGCCAGTGGAAGGTGAACAGCGCCAGCGCGATGGTGCCGGTGAAGAACATCGGCAGCGAGACGCCGGCCAGGGCGATGCCCATCGCCGCCCGGTCGAAGAACGACCCCGGGCGCAGCGCCGAGATCACGCCCGTCGTCACCCCGGAGATCAGCCAGAGCACGGCGGCACCGACGGCCAGCGAGGCGGTGACCGGCAGCCGGTCCAGCATCTCCGGCCAGACCTCCTGGTGGTCGCGGAAGGAGTAGCCGAGGCAGGGTGTGCCGCACTGCGACGGGTCGGGCCCGAAGTTGAACTCCCGGCCGGCGAAGATGCCGCGGATGAAGTCCCAGTACTGGATGTAGATGGGATCGTCGAGGCCGAGGTTCTTCTTGACCGCCTCGATGGTCTTGGGGTCCGGGCTCTTGCCGATGTACTGCGCGGCGAGCTGGTCCGCCGAGCTGCCGGCGAGCCGCGGCAGGAGGAAGAAGATGGCGTACGTGATGGCGCTCACGACGAACAGCAGCACCACTGCGGCCATCAGCCGCCGGATGAGATACGCGAACACGAGGGCGTGCCTTCCACGGTCCGGGCGGGGGGGGGGGGGGGGGGGGGGGGGGGGGGCCCCCGCCGCGGGGGGGGGGGGGGGGGGGGGGGGCGGCGGGGGGGGGGCCGCCGGGGCGGGGGGGGGCGGGCGGGGCCCGCCCCCCCGCGCCGGGGGCCGCCGCCGGGCTGCGGCGG
>NZ_JBIAMS010000039.1:0-46941 GCF_042874195.1 Streptomyces sp. NPDC004134
TCCGTGCGCTTCCGGCACCCCAGGAGACCGGCCGTGACAGCGGGGGCGCGGACGTCCACGGACGCCTGCGAAACAAGATCGGACAACTCGTAATGCGTAGGTCAAGGGTTCGATTCCCTTAGGCGGCTCCACTGGACCCCAGCTCGGATTCTCTGAGCTGGGGTTTCGCTTTGGACGGATGGCCTGGTGGGTGGGGGCAAGGGGGAGGCCCCGGACGTGGGGGGTCCGGGGCCTCTGGGGGCGGGGGTTACTTCAGGACGTTGAGGAAGTTCGTGGCGTCGTCGACGAAGTACACCGCGTCGCGGTCCAGGTCCACCGCCAGGCCGAACAGGGCGCCCGCGCCGGGTGGGTCGCCGCTGCTGTCGAGTTGCCGGAAGGCCACCTGGAGGCCCCTCGGGGTGGTCTCGACGATGTTGCCGTCGCCGCCGTTGGTCGTCAGGATGTTGCCGTTGGGGGCGATGGCCAGGCCCAGGGGGCCGTTGAGGAAGCCGTCGCTGGTGACGACCCGGCCGGTGCCGGCGCTGGAGTGCCGGGACAGGGCGTGGGGGATGACCGTGATCCGGTTCTCGACCGTGTCCGCGACGTAGAGCGAGCCGTTCTTGGCGAGGCCGACGCCGGTCGGGCCGATCACCAGGGCGGCGGGGTCGGTCTTCTGGGCGAAGCCCGAGCCGATCGTGGTGGTCTTCACGCGGTGCGGCGGCTGCTTGCCGTGGCGCTTGAGGGTGATGCGCAGGACGGTGCCCTCGTCCACTTCGTTGCCGCCGCCCGCCACGGTGCCGTTGAGCACGTTGGTGACGAACAGGTCGGTGCGCTTGCCGTGGCTCGCGGCGGTCATGTCCCACGGGCCGTTGATGCCGCCGCCGGCGATCGTCTCGCGGACCTTGCCGTGGTTGTCGAGTACCAGCAGGCAGCCCGCGCTGGCGGTGTCGGAGGTGCCGTCGGTGGTGGGCAGGCTGCCGACGACCACCCAGCCGCCGGGCAGGATGCTCAGGGCGGTGGTGAGCCCCACGCCGCCGGGGCAGGGGCCGGGCAGGTTGTCCGGGTCGATCTGGGCGAACAGCCTGGCGTGGCCCCGCGGGCTGATCTGGACCAGGGTGGTGCCCGTGCCCTGCTGGTTCTGGCTGTTGTTGAAGTTGCTGACCAGCACGTTGCCGCGGCGGAGCTTCCCGCTGTCGCGCGGGACCACGGCCGTTCCGTACGGGTTCACGTCGCCGTTCGCGGGGACCGTGGAGGCGACCGGGCGGACGGTGTGCAGCCGGCCGAGGAACGATCCGTGGGCCGGGGCGGCGCCTGCCGCAGCCGTTGTCGAGATGGCCACCGCGGCTGCCAGCGCGGACAGCCTCCGTGCCCATGGCGACAGAATGTTAATTCTCATGTGCACAAAGTTAAAAGTGATGGTGCAATCGGTGCGTACGGCCACGCGTTGCCCTCGGGTTATTTCGCCCGGACGGTGCACGCCTCGTGCTCAGGCGAGGAGCCGGGCGAGTCGGGCCATCTCCGTGGGCGGGTCGGTCACCGGCTGGACGAGGAGTTCGTCGATGCCCGCCCGTTCCAGGGCCGTGATGCGGGTGAGGAGGTCGTCGCGGGTGCCGACGAGGGCGAGGGCGTTCGTCAGCGAGGGCAGGATCAGGTCCCGGTCGCGCGGTGCGATGCGGCAGAGGTAGCCGGGGTAGATCTTGGTGTACCGGTCCGGTGCGGTGCCGGTGGTGCCGCGGCGGTGCAGGAGGCGGCGTACCGCCTCGCGTTCGTCGGGGCCGAGGTGTTCGGTGACGGCCGGGGTGTCGGCGGCGAAGGCCAGCAGTGACATGACGAGATGGCCGGTGGCGTCCCGGGCCGCGTCGCCGGTGACGTCCTCGTCCTCGTCGAGTACGTGCAGCGCGGTGATCAGGTAGGAGTCCCCGGAGGGGCCGGGACCGGGGGCGGCGGCCTGGCGGCGGGCGGCGTGCAGGGCCTGCCAGGCGGCGGGGTCGAGCAGGCCGAAGGAGATGAGGCCGGTGCCGCGGCGGCCCGCGACGGCGGCTGCCCTGGGTCCGCGTAACGCGGCCACGACGAACTCGATCGGGTCGGCGGTGTTCACGTGCGCCCCGGTGTGCAGGAAGCGGACGTCGCCGGCCCGGTCTCCTTCGCGGTACGCGGCCGGGCGGCCGGCGCACAGGTCCTGGAGCGCGGCGACGAAGTCCTCCAGCTCGGCCGCCTTCGTCGGCGGCATGCCCAGGGTGCGCCGTGCGGTGTTCCCGGTGCCGACGCCGCAGATGATCCGGCCCGGCGCCAGGGCGTTGAGGCTGGCGAACGCGCTCGCCGCGGCCGGGGCGGAACGCAGCGCCGGCGAGGTCACGCCGATACCGAGCCTGATGCGGCGGGTCGCCTGTGCGCAGAGGCTCAAGGCGACGAAGGGGTCCCCGTGGACCATCGGGGTGTCGTACACCCAGAAGCTGTCCAGGCCCAGCTCCTCGGCCCGTACGGCGAGCTCCGCCACCCCGGGGTGCGCGGCGACCACGACTCCTGCACGCATCCGGCCTCCAAGACACGGGGATCCGGTCGGACCGGGTCCTACCCGCGGACCCGGCTCCCGCCACCTACGCGGGCGTGCGCACCGGCCATCGCTTCCAGACCACCACGTGCAGGATCACCGCGGTGCTCAGGGCGTTGAGCATGACGTGCGTCGTCCAGCTCCATGCGCGCGGCTGCGGGACGGCGAGGGCGTGGGCGAGCTTCGGCAGCAGCCAGACCAGCAGCACGGTGAGGGCCAACGCCATCAGTACGGCGAGGGTACGGCCCGGTCCTGGCGTCCACCGGATCGCGGGCCACGCCTCGAACAGCATGGACACCAGCAGGACGCAGCCGATGGCGGTGCCGGCGGTCGCGGTGATCCGGGGTCCCGGCCAGTCGAGGACGTGGGCGGTGAGCAGGTAGCCGGCCCAGCCGCACGCGACCACGACGGCGTTGCCCAGCAGGAGCCGCAGCCACGTCCGGTCGATACGGGCGAACGGCCAGCCGCGCAGCGCGACCCAGAAGAGCATCTGCCACGCGCCGATCGACGTGAACCAGGCGCCGTAGTCCTCCGACTCGATCGCGTCCGGGCGCACCACGACCGCCCAGGCGGTCAGGCCCAGCGCCCAGCACACCCCCACGGCGGCGAGGCCCGCCGGTATGGGGCGCAGCCGGCCCAGCGGCCGGCGTTCGCAGACCAGGGTGAGCTGGAGCATGAGGGTGAAGATGCTGCCGGCCAGGGAGTTCGCGGCCGGATCGAGACCGGGGTGCGCGGGTCCCGGGGCGAACACCCCGACCAGGTCGGAGCCGTTGACGACGAGCTGGCCGAGTACGGCCAGCACCGCGCCGCCGGCCACGACGAGCGCCGTGTCGTACAGGCCGGACCAGGGGCGGGGGAGCAGCGTGCCGGGCCAGTCGGCCCACCAGAACGCGATCATCGCCATGATCGGCAGCGCGAACGTGGTGATCGGCCCGAGGACGACGAGGGAGTGCAGGGCGCCGCCCGCGGCGGCGGACAGCAGCACGGTGACGGGGACGACGAAGGCCAGCCCGGCCAGGCCGCGCACCGGCTGGTGCCGTCTGGCGTCGGCGAGCGCGGCCGGGCTCAGCGCGTCCGGCCGGCTGACCGAAGGGCGGCCGGGCGACGGGCGTCCGCTCGACGGGCGGCCGGCCGGCGGGCGGGAGGAGGGGGTGGTGCCGGCGGGTGGTGTGGGCGCCGGTTGTTCAGAGGACATGTTCCAGCCGGATCGGCAGCCGGCGGATGCGCCGGCCGGTCGCGTGGTGCACGGCGTTGGCGATGGCGGCGGAGACGCCGACCATGCAGACCTCGCCCGCGCCCTTCACCCCGGCCGGGTTGAACCGCAGGTCCGGTTCGTCGATGAAGTCGACGTCGATCCGTTGGATGTCCAGGTTGACCGGCACCGCGTAGTCCTCCAGCGTCGTGTTGAGGAACCCGCCGAACCGGGTGTCCACCTCGCTCTCCTCACGCAGTGCCTGCCCGATCCCCCACACCACGCCGCCGCGGACCTGTCCGGCCGCGGTGACGGGGCTCGCGACCCGGCCGCAGTCCACGACGGTGACCACGCGCGGCACCCGGATGCGCCGCGTGGCCGGTTCGATCCGGACCTCGACGAAGTGCGCGGCCCAACTGAAAGTGACGAACTCGGGGTAGACCGGTCCGCCGACGGCGAGGACGCCCTTGTCGAGCTGTGCGAGGTCGTCCCGGGTCTGGCCGGGTGCGAGCGTGGTCGCCTCGACGGTCACCGCCGGCTTGTTCGTGGCGCGCACCGCGGCCGCGACGTCCACGTCGCCGGAGTCGGGGACGGCCAGGGCCGTGCGCAGCTCGCCGAGGGCGGCCTGCACGGCGGGCAGCGCGCTCGCGGTCCCCCAGGATCCGGCGGTGAGGTGCTGCGGCGCCACCCGGGTGTCACCGACCCGTACGATCACCGTGTCCACCGGCACGCCGAGGTCCGCTGCGACGAGCAGCGTGACGGCCGAGCGGATGCCCTGGCCCAACTCATGCCCGCCGACGCCGACGACGAGGGTGCCGTCGGCCGCCGCGGACAGCCGTGCGACGACCGGCACCATGCCACCCGGATAGCACCCGGCCGCCACGCCCCAGCCGACCGCCGAACCGTCCTCCGCGGTCATCGAGCCCGGCTCCGGGTCGCGTTCGGCCCAGCCGAAGCGGGCCGCGCCGCGGCGCAGGCACTCGGCCAGGTGCCTGCCGGAGAACGGCAGGCCGGTGACCGGGTCGGCTCCGGCGTCGTTGGCCAGCCGTAGTTCCACGGGGTCGCGGCCGGTCACGCAGGCGAGTTCGTCCACGGCCGATTCGAACGCGAACATGGCCGCGCTCTCGTACGGCGACCGCATGAACCCGGGGGTCTGCACGTCGGTCCGGACCAGGCGCTGCTCGCCGCGGAAGGCCGGCACCGCGTACAGCCGGGACGACACATCGGTGATCCCGCACGGGAACAGGTCGTGCCGCGAGGTCTGCTGGTCGACCTCGTGGATCGCTGCGAGGAGTGTGCCGTTCTCGTTCGCGCCGAGCCGTACGCGGTGCACGGTGTTCGGCCGGAACGCACCGAGGTGGAAGACCTGCGGCCGGGGCAGCACCATCTTCACCGGCCGGCCGAGCCGGCGCGCGGCGACGGCGATCGGCCCGAGGTGCAGATGCATGGAGTTCTTCTGGCCGAATCCGCCGCCGACGTACGGGGAGCGAACCTCGACGTCGGCCGGATCGATGCCGAGCTGGGTGGCGAGCCCGAACCGCACCGCGTTCGCGTTCTGGGTGGTGTCGTCGACGATCAGCCGGTCGCCCTCCCAGTGCACGACGCTCGCGTTCGGCTCCATCGGCATCGCGTGCTGGGCGGGGTGCTCGTACGTGCCGGTGATCCGCACCGGGCTGGCCGCGAACGCAGCGTCCGCGTCGCCGACCTTGATATCGGCGGTGAACGGCAGCGGGATCGCCTGCTCCTGCAGTACGGTTTCGGCGCCCTCGGCGTCGACCGTCGCCGCGAACGGCTCGTCCTGGTACTCGGCCGTGACCAGCAGTGCCCCCTCGGTCGCGGCGACCAGCCCGTCGGCCACGACCAGCGCGATCGGCTGGCCCCGGTAGGCGATGCGGTCGTCGCGCAGCGGCTGGAGGCTCTGCACGGCGTGCCCGCCGGCCAGGAGGAAGCCCACGTCGTGCAGTTCGTCCGGCCCGAACCGCGTGATCACCAGCAGGACGCCGGGCACGGCTTCCGCGGCGGAGGTGTCGATGCGCACGATGCGCCCCTTGCCGGTCCGCGCGGTGGCCCACGCCGCGTACGCGACGTTCTCCGGCACCCGGTCGGCGGCGTAGCGGGCGTGGCCGGTGACCTTCTCACGGGCGTCGACGCGGCGCGTGTCCAGCGGCCGGCCGCCGGTGGGGGGAGTGCCGGTGACCGTCATCGGGTGGCTCGCTCTCCGGCGATGCGCAGCGCGTCGGCGACGGTGCGCACGCCCAGTTCGATGCGGAATCCGTTCTCGGTGCCCGCGCGTGCCTCCGCGAAGGCGGCCTCCCCGGCGCGTCGCGCCGACTGCGGCGTCAACGGCCGTCCGATCAGGATCCTTTCGGCCTCCATGGCCCGCCACGGCCGGGTGGCCACGCCGCCGAGCCCGATGCGGCAGTCGCCGACCGCGCCGTCCGCCTCCACGGCCAGGCCGACGCCGGCGGCGGCGAGGGCGAACGCGTAGGACTCGCGGTCGCGGATCTTGAGGTACGTGGATCCGCGCCCGGCCGGGGTCGCGGGCACCCGGATGCGGACGATGAGTTCGTCCGGGGCGAGCACGTGCTCGCGGGCCGGGTCGTCGCCGGGTTCGACGTGCAGTCCGGCGAGCGGCACCGTACGTTCCCCGCCGGGGCCGACGACGTCGACGACGGCGTCGAGCGCGATCAGCATGACGGCGAAGTCCCCGGCGTAGGTGGCGACGCACGCGTCGCTGCCGCCGAGCAGCGCGTGCGTACGGTCGTGGCCGCCGACGGCGGCGCAGCCGCTGCCCGGCCGGCGCTTGTTGCAGGGGAACTCCGGGCCGTTGCGGAAGTACGGGCAGCGGGTGCGCTGCAGGAGGTTCCCGCCGACGGTCGCCATGGTGCGCAACTGCTGCGACGCGGCGCGCCACAGCGACTCCGACAGGCCCGGGTACGCGGCCTTGACCGCCGGGTGGTCGGCGACGTCGGCCATGCGGGCACCGGCCCCGAGGACCAGTTCCCGCGGGCCGGCCTCGATGGTGCGGAGTTCGGCGATCCGGTGCACGTCGACGACCGCGGGGGGCGTCTCGATGTCCAGCTTCATCAGGTCGTAGAGGGTGGTGCCGCCGGCCAGGATCCTGGTGCCGGGCTGCGCGCCGCCCAGCGCGGTCACGGTGGCGGCCACGGTGCCGGGCGCGGCGTAGGTGAAGGGGCGCACGGTGTCAGGCCCCGTTCCGTACCGCGTCCGCGGTCTGCCGTACGGCGGCCACGATGCCCACGTACGCGGCGCAGCGGCAGATGTTGCCGCTCAGGTACTCGCGGATCTCGTCGTCGGTCCCGCAGTGGCCCTCGGCGATGCAGGCGATGCCGGACATGATCTGGCCGGGCGTGCAGTAGCCGCACTGGAGCGCGTCGTGGTCGATGAACGCCTGCTGCAGCGGGTGCAGCCCGCCGTCCGGGCCGGCGACGCCCTCGATCGTGGTCACGGACTGGCCCGAGACCTGCACCGCGGGGGTCAGGCAGGCCAGCACGCGCCGGCCCTCCACGTGCACCGTGCACGCGCCGCAGTGGCCCTGGTCGCAGCCCTTCTTCGTGCCGGTCAGCGCGAGCTGCTCGCGCAGCACGTCCAGGAGGGATTCCCGGGTGTCCACATCGAGGGAGACCTCCCGGCCGTTGACCGTACAGGCCCATGGCAATTTCACCGCATTTGTGACCATGCGAGGAGATTGTAGGGAGGCCGTGAGGTCCCGGCGCGGAGCGGCGGACCGGCGCGCCTCCCGCGGCCCGGGGCGCGGGGCCGGTCAGACGGCGCCGGCGCGGATCTCGTCGTAGAGGCGGGTGGGGTCCTCGGCCAGGGACTTCTTGACGTGGGTGCTCCAGGCGTCGGCCAGGACCTCGGCCCGGCCCGCCTCGACGCCGTCCAGACCGGCGCGGGCGACCGGGGCCGGGTCGCCCTTGGGGCCGGTGTAGGCGGCGCTGAAGTCGGTGTCCACGGCGCCCAGGTGGAGGGCGGTGACCAGGGTGTGCTGGGCCGCCAGTTCCATGCGGACGGCGTTGGTCAGGGCCCACTGGGCGGCCTTGGAGGCGTGGTAGCCGTTGGTGCCCGGATAGGCGAACCAGGACTGGGCCGACAGGACGTTGAGGATCGCGCCGCCGCCGTTGGCGGCCAGCGCGGGGGCGAACGCGCGTACGACGTTGAGGGTGCCCCAGAAGTTCGTCTCCATCTCCGCGCGTACGGCGGCGAGGTCGCCGGTGACGAGGTCGGTCCAGTGGGAGACTCCGGCGTTGTTCACGACGAGCGTCACGTCGCCCGCCGCCCCGGCGGCGGCCGCGGCCTGGGCGGGGTCGGTGACGTCCAGCCGCAGCGGTACGACGCCGGGGAGGTCGGCCGACTCCGGGCGCCTGGCCGCCGCGTAGACGCGGGTGGCGCCGCGGTCCAGGAGCTGCTGGGCGAAGAGGCGGCCCAGGCCGCGGTTGGCGCCGGTCACCAGGGCGACCGAGCCGTCGAGGCGGAGGCCGGGGGCGGGGTGGGTGTGCGTGGTGGTCATACCGGTACGCTAAGACCTACCGTTGACGTCAGGTGCAAGTCCTGTGCCGAGGAGGGAGGTGCCGGTGCGGATCGGAGAGGTCGCCAGGCGCTCCGGGGTGAGCGTCCGGGCGCTGCGCTACTACGAGGAGCAGGGGCTCCTCACGCCCACCCGCAGCGGCGGCGGGCAGCGCCAGTACCCCGACGGCACCGTCGACCGGGTCCGCTTCTTCCAGCAGCTCTACGCGGCCGGGCTGCCCAGCCGCCGCATCGCGGAACTGCTCCCCTGCGTCGACACCGGCACCACGACCGGCGAGCAGCGCGCCATGCTCGACGCCGAACGGGCCCGGATCAGGCAGCAGATAGACGAGTACACGGCCGCCCTCGCCCGCCTCGACGAGATCGTCGCGGCCGCGGCCGAGCGGCGGGCCTGACCCACCCCCGACCGCACCGGCCCAGCCCCGGCCCGGCGCCGCCGGCTGAGGAGGGCGGTCACGAGGCCGGCTGGGCGGCGGGTTCCTGCGCGGCCGGGGGTGCCGCTTCCGGCGCCGGGGTGCGGTAGGCCCTGAGGGGGGTGTTGGCCGCGGCTATCGCCGCTATTGCCGCCACCGCGGCCAGGCCGCCCGTGACCAGGGAGACCGTCGCCGAGGTGGCGGAGGCGACGAGGCCGCCGCGGAAGTTGCCGAGTTCGGGTCCTGCCACGCCGATGACGTGTTCCACCGAGGAGACCCGGCCCCGGTAGGCGTCCGGGGTTTCGAGCTGGACCAGCGCGCTGCGGGTGACGACCGAGACCGTGTCGGCGGCGCCCGCCACGGCGAGGCAGGCGAGGGCCAGCCACAGGGGTCCTGCCAGGCCGAAGCAGGCGAGGGCCAGGCCCCAGACCGTGGCCGCGGTGAGTTGGACCAGACCGCCGCGGCGGACGCGGGTGACCGTGCCGGAGAGCAGCCCCGCCGTGATGCCGCCGACCGCGACGGCGGAGAGGAAGAGGCCGAGGGTCTGCGGATTGCCGTCGAAGCGGACCTCGTTGACGAGGGGGAAGAGCGCGACGGGCATCGCGAGGAGGGTGGCGGACAGGTCGGTGGCCATGGAGCCCCACAGCGTGTGGCGGCGCAGGACGATGCGCCAGCCGCCGCGTTCCGCCCGGCGTCTGCCGCCCTTCGCCCGTACGCCCTCGGGGCGCAGGGAGGGGAGGCGGAAGACCGCGGCCATCGCGACGGCGATCGCCGCGGCCTGGGTGGCGTACGCGGCGGGGAGGTCCCAGCGGGCGATGATCAGCCCGGCGGCCGCCGGTCCGGCGAGCATCGCGAACTGGAAGGAGACGTTGTTCAGCGCCAGGCCCGCCGCGACCTGGTCGGCCGGCAGCAGCCGCACCGGGAAGGTGCGCCGGGCGGGGGCGCCGAGGGCGGCGAAGGTGGTGCTGAGAGCGACCAGGGCGAGCAGGAGGACGACGTTCCTGTTGTCCGCCAGCGCCTGCGCGCACAGCGCGCCCGCGGCCAGCAACTGGCCCGCCGTCGTGGCCCGTACGAGCGTGCGGCGGTCAACGGTGTCGGCCAGGGTGCCGCCCAGGAGGCCGAAGAGGACCATCGGCACGCCGGTGGCCAGGCCGATGGCGCCGGTGCCGACCGGGCTGCCCGTCAGGTCCCAGACCTGGGCGAGCACGGCCACGAGGGTGATCTGCGCGCCGAGTTGGGAGGCGGAGGTGCCGATCCACAGGGCGCGGTACGCGGGACTGCTGCGCAGCGGGCGGGTGTCGAGGAAGCGGACGCGCCGGCTCATCGGGGTGGCTCGACGAGGTGGTCCTCGATGCGCTCGCGCATCGACCGGTCCGCCAGCGCCGCCCGTACGTCCTCGACCACCGCGGTCATCGTGTACGGCAGGGTGTCGTTCAGCTCCGCGATCGACGCGTGCGTCGCGCGCCACTCCGCCTCCAGGAACGGCACGAGCGAGCGGCCGCGCTCGGTCAGCTCGATCCGCCGGGTACGGGCGTCGGGCCCCGGCTCGGAGGTGACCAGGTCCTCCTTGCGCATGGCGGCGATGGTCTGGCTGACCGCGGAGTGCGAGCGGTGCAGGGACTCCGCCAGCTCGCGGATGGTCAGCGGCCCGGTGTGGGCGAGCCGGATCAGCGGATACGCGAACCGCGGGCGTACGCCCTTGATGCCGCGGTCGGCGTAGACCTGCTCGATCTCGGCGTCGAGTCCGGCGAGGAGCGTGTGCAGGGACTGCCAGGGGTCGGGCAGCTTGGTGGGATCCGTAGATGTCACAGCGCTAATATAACAGCGCTGCGATAGTTGTCCCTCAGAGCAGCGCCGCCGTCGCGAGCACCGCACCTCCCGCCGCCAGGCACCCCACCGCCCACCGCATCCAGCGGTATTTCGCGGCCAGGATCACCCCCAGGTCGTACGACTGCTCCAGCAGCCAGCGCCCCGGATCCCGCCCCGCCGCGAGCACCGCCGCCGTCGCGTCGCCCCGCCCGGGGCCGCGGTGGAGCGCGGTCGGCGAGGGGCCCGCGCGCGAGGGTCCCGCGCGCGGGCGGCCCGGTCGCGTACGGGGGAGGGTGACGATGGCCAGCATCGCGATCCCCGCCAGCCACAGCACCACCCCGGCCACGCCCACCGGGCCGGAGCCGACGCCCGCGCGCACGGCCGGGAGGGCGAGCGCGGGCAGGGCCACGCCGCTCGACAGCAGCACCGCCGCCTTCGTGTCGGCGCGCGCGATCTCCTCGCGCAGGGTGGTGAGCAGCCGCTCGGCGACGTAGCGGGGGCCCGGCTCGGAGAGCGGGGAGACGGCGCGAGGCGGGAGAGGCGGCGGGACGGACGTGAGAGGCGGCGGGACAGGCGGGGCGGGCGGCGGGTCCTCCGGCGCCGCCCCCGCGGCGGCCCCCGACGGCGGATCCTGTGGTGCGGTGTCCGGGGCCGGCATCGTCCCCGCCTCCCGTCTCGTCGCTCGGCTCGGTCAGTCCGTCGCCGCCGGCGGGTCCGGCGCTACGGGCGCCCCCGCGGCCTCCGCGGCCTCCGCGCCGTCGTCGCCCTCCGTCGCCTCCCAGTACAGGCTGCGCCGCGCGCCCGTGGCACCGCCCGTCAACTGCGGCAGCGAGTCCGACGTGACGTGCCGCGTGCCGGACCGCAGGAACTCGACCACCACCATGGCCTGGTCGCCCAGCTCCCAGCGCTCCAGGAGCCCGCCGTCGATCAGCCGGGACATCAGCTCCATGCCGTCCTGGCGCTCCTTGCGCTGCTCCTTGCGGAACATCTGCCGGATCTCCGCCAGATCCTTCGGGTTGCGCGCCATCATCTCCGCCATCAGCGCGTGGTCGCCGCTCTCCACCGCCTCCTGGAAGCCGGCCGCCCATTTGCGGATCAGCTCGCGCTCGTTGTCGTCCCTGAGGCCGCGCAGCCCGTGCTTGAGCCGTTCCAGGTCCGTCTGGTGCAGCACGCGCCCCATGCTCTTGCCGTGGTCCTGGATCAGCCGGTCCACCGAGATGGTGACGAACACGTCGAGGTCCAGGCCGAACTGGCTGCCCAGCGGCTGCGTCCGCAGCTCCGCCCGGACGGCGTCGCGGACCTCCTCCGCGCTGTTGATGGAATAGCCGCGGGAGACGTCGCGCAGCCGCTGCTCCAGCTCCGGTACGAGCAGCGCGGCGACATCGGTGACCTGCGACCGGGCCACCAGCAGCGGGTTGTTCACCTGCCACCGCACGTCCACCTCCGCGGGGAAGGTCCTGCCGTTCTCGGCCGCCGGCAGCTCGGCCGTGAACGACACGGTGTGCCAGCCGAGTTGCAGCTCGAAGGCGGTGTACGGGCGCGGGAACCACCAGCGCAGCAGGAACCGCACCCCGCCGTCGGGGTGCACCGTCCGCGTCGGCCGCCCGCGGTAGTAGAGCACGGTCGCGACCTGGGCGCTGGGGTGCCTGTACGGCCACTCGGGGCGGTACTCGCGCAGGAACGGGCCGGCCAACTGCTGGGCGGCGGCGGGCCGGTCGGCCGGGGTCTTCGGCTCCGGGGCGGCGGGGGTCAGCCCCGTCAGCCGGCCTGCCCCGGGGCCCGGCGCGGGCGGCGGCCCGGGTACGAATCCCGGTATCGGTGCCGGGCCGGGCGCGAGGGGCATCGGCGGCGGGCCCGGCGCGGGGGGCGGGGCGGGGACGGGTGGCGGCTGGATCGGCATCTGTATTCCTCGTCTCGTCCGGCGGGCCGGATCAGTCCGTTCGTACGGTCGTGGCCGGCGGCCCGGCCGTCGCCTCGCGCAGCCTCGCCACGGTCGCGGGCGCCACGGGCTCGTCGGGGTCGCGCTCCAGGCGGCGTACGAGGTTGCGCAGCCGCGCGGCGTCGTCCTCGCTGCTCAGCACGTGCGGCAGGAACCCGCACAGGACGTCCAGCAGTTGCGGCTCCTCCTCCCCGTTCCGTATCCACTCGGCGAGCGAGTCCTCCAGCCGGGCCCGCGACCTGGCCGTGTCGAGACCGCACCACACCAGGTCCCCCAGCATCCGCGTGAGCCGCGGATGCGCGTCCAGCAGCGCGGCGGCGAGCGGCCAGCGCTCGTGGCGGCGCGCGGGGGTCTCCTGGAGCCCCCACAGCCGGGAGGTGTGCAGCAGGACCATGAAGTCGACGGTGATCAGCGCCAGGTTGCGGTGGCTGGTGCGCCGGTCGCCCATCCAGGCGCCGAGCCGACGCAGCACGGTCTCCGGTTCCGCGCCGGCGAGCAGCCGGGCCGCGCTGAGCGCGGCGTAGCCCAGCCCGGTCGGGTCGGACGCCTCGTACAGCCGGCCGGCCATCCGGCCCAGCTCGTCGAGGGACGCGGACACCGACTCCGCCACCGTGCCGAAGCCGTGCACCAGGGCCGCCGTGCCGGCCCGGGCGTCGTCGTCCCCGCGCGCCCAGCCCCGTACGGTGTGCCGCACCACCACCCCCACCGGCTCGCTCAGCGCCGCCGCCTCGGCGAGGATGGTCGCGGCGGCCAACTGCTGCTGGAGGAACTCGTCGGACGCCAGCGGGAGCACGATCTCGTGGAGCGCGTACGTGAAGTCCAGCGTGCACAGCGCCCCCGCGGTGATCGCGGCCGGCACCCACACCACCGGCCGCCCGTCCACGCACTGCGTACGGAGCCACTGGCACAGCGGACCGCGTACGTTGTGGTGCTCCTCCCACACGTGCGTGAGGACGGCCCGCGCGAGCGCGCCGCCCTGGAGCCGCAGCGTGCTCGTCTCCAGCCGCCGCTCGTCGGCGAACAGCACGTCGCCGGTGGCCAGTTCGGCCCGCGCCGCCGCCAGCCGGGCCCGGCTGTGGTCGCCGAAGAGCACCCGCCCGGGCTCCCGGCCCGGCTCCGCGGCCTGCGCGAACTCCCACGCCAACTGCTCCGCGGCCGTGGTCGTGACGCTGTACGGCGAGCCGTTGTAGACGGCCGCGGCGGTACGGAACGCCGCCTGCCGCAGCGCGCCCGTGAAGGCGTCGCGGCCCCGCGGCGCGGCCCGCCCGGTGGTCGCGAACCACGCGCGGGCCTGGGCGGGGGCGAAGGTGCGCAGCCCGGCGAGGAGTTCGTCGTCGGTGGACTCCGCGCGCAGCCGGGCGACGAGCAGCCGGGCCAGCGACTCCACTTCGTGCGGCCGGAGCGGATCGAGCCCCAGCGCCTCGGCGACGTCCGGCCGCCGCGCCAGGGCGAGTGCCTGCGTCAGCGGCTCCTCCTCGGCGTGGCCGAGGAGCGCGGTGAGGTGCCGGCGCAGCATGCCGTCGGCCGACGCCGCGCGGAAGAGGTGGCCGTAGCGGCCGCGGAGCAGTTCGTCGCCGAAGGCGTCGGTGCCGACGACGAGGATCGCGTACGCGCCGCGCCTGGCGAGGAGCGCGCCGAGCCGGTCGAGGTGCAGCTCGGCGGGGCGTTCCGCGACCCATCTGCCGTCCCACTGCCGCCGTTCCGGGTCGTCGTCGTCCGGCCGCCAACGGGGGGCGAGCGGCACCTGGTCGGCGATCTGGACCAGATAGCCGCGGCCCTCGGCCAGGTCGGCCTCCGCGATCCGGTCCAGCTCGGTGCGCGGGTCCATCCGCTCGACCTGGCCGCGGGTGATCTCGTCGAGCAGCGACAGCGCGGTGTAGCCGCGGCCGCTGCCGGTGTCGCCGCAGAGGGCGATCAGGCGCTGCCGCTCCAGGAGTCCGCGCAGCTCGGGGTAGCCGGGGGGTTCCTCGAAGACGAGGCGGAGGCGGCGCAGTTCGTCGCGGGGGACGGTGCCGGTGACCAGGCGCGGCACGTCGGCGCGGGCGGTGGTGTAGTGGTGGTGGTCGCCGAGGTGGACGTCGCCGCGGGTGCCGTCGACGATGGCACTGCGGCCCCGTACGTCCACGAAGTTGGCGCGGGCCTGCCGTACCGCCTCGTACGCGCCGGCCTCCACGCGGTCCGTGAACGGGCCGGAGTGCGCGGCGCTCAGCCGGCCCTCGTCGGACCCGCCGCCGGCACCCCCGCCGCCACTGCCCTGCCCACCGCTGCCCTGCCCGCCGCTGCCCTGCGCGCCTCCGCCCTGCCGGGCCCCGCCGCCTCCGGGACGTCCCGCGCCCCCGCCCTCGCCGCCGCCGCTTCCGCCTGGCCCGGCGCCCCCGCCCGCGCCGCCCCCGCCGCCGCTCGCGCCCGACCCGCCGCCGCTGTCACTCACCGCGCTCCGCCCCCTCCGCGCCGCCGTCCCGCTCGCGGGTCACGCGCACCCCGACGATGTCGCCGTGCACCTCCGCGCCGTCCACGATCTGGTTGTGGCCGTTGACGTTGATCCAGTACTTCGCCCCCGGTGCCTGCCCCGGCCGCCCCCCGGGCACCGCGGTCGGGGCAGGCTGCTCGGGCGGCGGCGCGGCCGCCGGCCACGGGGGCGCGGCCCGGCGCGGTACGTGGAACCACGCGACCTCGTCCGTCTCCTTGGCCCGTACCGGAATCGGCCGGTAGTGCTCCGGCTCCACGAACCTGCCGCCCTCGGCGACCACCGAGTGGTACAGGACGTCGGAGGCCACGAACACCACGTGCACGTCGTCGTCGGCCGCCAGGATCGCCTTCGCCGGCTCGCTGTCGCACAGCCGGCACGCCAGGTCGACCGCCCGGCCCACCAGCCCCCTGCCGTCCTCGGCCACGGGCCCGCCGTGCATCGCGATCCGTAACCGCAGCGGCTCGCTCAGCCCCTCGTTGTGCTCGCGCACGCCCTGGTGGACCTCTTCGAGCCAGAGCCCGACCAGCGCCGCCGGCGGCACCTCGGGCGCCAGCGCGGCGAGCACGCCGTCGCCCCGGTCCTCCAGGTGCACCTGGCTACCGCCCACCCCCACGGCGGCGAAGGCGGCCTCGAAGACCTCGTACATCCCCTGGCGCGCCCGGATCTTGGCCCGCTGACCGAGGCGCCCGGAACCCTTGATGTCCGCGCTCACCACCAGCCGGTGGACCGCCCCGCCCCTGCTCACGCTCACTCCAACCCCCTCGGACGACGCCCGGCGGCCGTGCCGTGCACTCAGGATGGCCGTGCCGCGCGCCGGTGTATGTAGCCGTTTACACAACCTCGGTGCCGTCTCCGGCCAGCAGCCGCAGCGGCTCGGTGTCGACGACGACCAGCCGCCTGGTCGCGGTCCGGACGATGCCCTGCTCGCGCAGCAGCCGCAGCGCCTTCGCCACGGCCTCGCGGGTCGAGCCCACGGAGGCGGCCAAGTCGTGCTGCGGCAGCGGCAGATCGATGGTCACGCTGCCGTCCGGGTGCCGGCGGCCGGTGCGCTGGGCCAGCTCCAGGAGGCGTAAGGACAGCCGCTGGAGCACGTTCTCCGAGGCCAGCGACCGCCGTTCACCGTCCGAGCTGCGCAGCCGGGAGCTGAGCTGTCTGAGCACCAGCGCGCTGACCGCGGGGCTGGCGCCGAGAAACCCGCGGAACCGGTCGCCGGGGATCACCACGGTGTCCAGGGGCCCCAGCGCCGTCACCGTCGCGCTGCGCGGCCTGCGGTCGACCGCGGCCAGCTCGCCGACCAGCTCCCCGGCGCCGCGCAGCGCGAGGATGAGCCGGTGGCCCCGCTCGGTCGCCACCGAGACCACCGTCCAGCCGCGGAGGATGGCGACGACGTACGAGGTGCGGGCGCGCTCGGGCAGGAGCACGTCGCCGCTCGCGTAGCTCCGCGGTACGCCGAGTGCCAGCAGCGCCGCCCGCTCGTCCGGCCGTAACCCATCGAGCAGGGGCTGTTCCCGTTCGATGAGACTCAAGCCGACCGCCTTGGACCCATGACATCCCCGCCCCGAAACGACAGCACGCTAGGGAACGGGCAGGCGCACGTCAATGCGGCCCGGGTGCGTGCCCGGCGCGGAAGGCGCCCGGGGGCGCGCCCACCCTGCGGGTGAAGAGCCGGGTGAAGTGCCCGGGGTCGGCGTAGCCGATGCGGCGGGCGATGGCGGCCACCTTGAGGTCCGTGGTGGCGAGCAGGTCCTTGGCCGTGTTCAGCCGGGTGCCGAGGACGAAGTCCTTCGGGCTGCACCCGGCCGTGTACTGGATCTCCTCGCGCAGCTCGGCCAGCGGCAGCGCCAGCCGGCGGGCGTGCTCGGTCACGGAGACCGGCAGGTGGGCGGCGCGGGCGAGTTCCTCGACGACCGCGGGGGGCCGGTCCTGCGGGGTGGTGCGGGAGCGGCGCAGGACGGCGAGGAGTTCGTGGAGCCCGGCGGCGGAGGTGGCGTCGTAGGCCGGCTCGGACTCGTTGCAGACGGTGGCGAGTTTGCGGATCGTACGGTGTGCGGGGGCGCCCGTGGCGAGCGGGACGACGGCGTCGTCGGGCGCGGGGACGAGGCCGCGCTGGGCGCAGGCCGCGAGCGCCGGGCCGCTGAAGCCGGCGAACGCCACCGTCCAGCCGGGCTTCCCGGGCCCGTAGCAGTGCGGGACGCCAGGCAGCAGCCACAGCAGCGCCGGCGCCCCGACGCGGATCCGCTCCCGCCCGCCCCAGGAGAACCAGCCGGAGCCCGCCAGCAGGACCAGCGCGACATGGTGCTCCACCACCCGCGGGCCCACGCCGCGCGGCGGCAGGTCCTGGACGCCGAGGGCCGTGCAACTCAGGCCCGCGTACCGCCGTATCGCCGTCGGCACCGGCCACCGCCGCCACCGCTCCCGGCGCTCGTGCCCCGGGGCCCAGTCGGCGCTCCCGGCGTCGAGCCGCGCAACGCTGCTCATGCCTCTCCCGTACGGACTCGGTGATCGGTTCCTGTAGGGGAGGAGCGCGTACGGGCCGGGCCGTCCCGCGACTTTGCCGGTGCTTTACCGAGGAGTCTTCCGGCCGTCGGTCAGTAACCGAAGGCGGGGCCCCGGTAGCGGAAGCGGAGCGAGGGGGTCGCCTCGTAGTTCGCGGTCGTGCCGATGTCCGGGGCGTGCGGGCGGCCTTCCGCGGCGGCGCGCCAGTCGTCGAGGCCGAGGAACTGCCCGGAGGAGTCCCGCTGGGTGAAGACCACCTTGTCGTCCTCCTCCAGGAAGTACTTCCAGTGGGCGGTGGACTCGTCCGACCGGCAGGCGCCCGGCCGCTGGCTGACCGGGGCGCCGTCGGCGTCGGTGCCGGAGTGGGTGAGGCACATGCCGGTCGCGTGGTTGCGGATGCGTACCTCCTGGACGGGGGGCAGGGAGACGAGGAGTTCCCACTGCTGGCTGCGGCCGCCGTCGCAGTCGGCCTCGTACGGCTGGTCGCCAGCGGCGGCGCCGATGTCCATGCAGCGGCCGGTGGCGGCGACGGGCAGCGCGGTGCGGTCGTCGGCGGGCGGGGACCAGTCGGGCGGAGGGCCGGTGTCGCCGCCGCCCGCGGGGGGCCGGCCGTCGGAGGCGGTGGGCTTGCGGTCCGGATCGCCGCCGCCGGTGCGGTCCTTGGCGGAGTCGGGTCCCTCGGTGCGGTCGGCGGCGGCGGTACGCGGGGGGTCGTCGGGGCCGTCGTCGTCGCCGGCCCCGGGGGTGCTGCGCGCCGCGGAGGGGGTGGGGGCGGCGGTCGTCGCGGTGGGGGCGGGCGGTGGCGGCGGGGGGTCGCCGCCGCCGGGGAGGGTGGTGAAGCCGGTGACGACGACGGCGAGGACGGCGGCGCCGGCGGCGGCGGCCTTGACGGCGGCGGCGAGCCCGGTGGAGGCGGCGCCGCCGGTGGCGGCGGTCGCGGCGGAGCCGAGGGTGGTGACGGCGCTGCTTGCGCTGCTTGCGCCTGCGGAGGCCGTGGCGGAGGCGGTGCCGCCGGCTGGGGCGGCCCCGGCGGCGGTCCCGGGGGTGGCGGCGGTGCCGGCTGTGCCGGGCGTACCCGGCGCGCCTGCCGTACCTTCCGAACCTCCCGTGCCGCTCGCACCATCCGCCCCGTACGACGCCCCCGTCCACAGCAGCAGCCCCACCGGCAGCGCCGCGCTCAGCGAGCCGTTCAGCTCCCGCAGCTCCGCGCGCGTCCGCCGGCACCGACGGCACACCGCCAGGTGGTGCTCAAGACCGCGCTGTCCGCGCCGCCGCCGCCCCCCGCGCCGTACCGACGCGGCCAGCAGCCCCGTGTAGTGCCGGCACTCCGCCGGCGCCCCGGCCTCCCCGGCGCGCTCCGCCAGATACGCCTCGCGCAGCCCCTCCCGCGCCCGCGCCGTGAGCGACGTGACGCCGCTCGCCGTCAGGCCCAGCAGCGGCGCGATGCGGTCCGGCGACTCGCCCTCGACCGCCGAGTGCCACAGCGCCGTCTGCCACCGCTCGGGCAGGCTGCGGAACGCGCGCAGCACCAGGTTCGCGTCCTCCCTGCGCAGCGTCCCCTCCTCGCTGCTCTCCACGGTCGGCGTCCGCGTCAGCCAGCCCTCGAAGTCGGGGGCCAGCTCGGTGCGCCGGGCCGTACGGGACCACGCGGCCGCGGTCCGCCTGACGGTCGTCAGCAGGTACGGCCGCCACGGCCCGTCAGGACCGCTGCCGCCGCGCACGGCCCGCAGCGCACCGGCGAACGCCTCGGACGTCAGGTCCTCGGCGGTGTACGGGTCCCGCGTGCAACTGCGCGCGTACGCCAGCACGGCGGCGCGGTGCCGCCGGTACAGCTCGTCGAGCGCCGCGTCGGCGGTGCCGGGGAGCGCGTCGCGTATCAGGGCGGTGAGGTCGGCGTCGCCGGGGGCGTCGCCGGACGTGGCGCCGGACGCGGGAAAGGCGGTGGGGCTTTCGGACATGGCGGTCATTCCATGAGGGAGGAGAGGGCGAAAGGACGCTTGTCAGGGAGAGAGCGGGCCGCGGGCTGCCCATCCCGCGACGATGCGAATCCGTTATGCGGCCGGGGTGTTCACGAATCAAAAGTGCAAGTGCCCGCGAGGGCGGGGACCTTGGCTCGCCATGTGACGTGTGTAATTTTACATGGCACCAAGCCTCGTGTGCATGACAGCCAGGTGCTCCCGGCCGTCCCGCGCACGCGGAACGTACGGACTCGGAGGCTCACTTGACAGCCAAACCCCCCATTTCGAGAACGTGGTTCTCCCTCCTGCTGGTCGCCCTGGCGATGTGTCTGGGGGCGGGGTACGCACTGGTCGCCCCCGCCGCCGAAGCCACCGCCGCACCGGGCGGGGCGCCCGCGCCGGTGTCGGTCCCCGCCCCGAAGCAGTCCACCCCCGCAGCGCTCGCCGCCGCCCTCGCGCCCGGCGACCCGATGACGACCGCCGAGGCGAAGGCGGACGCCGCCCTCCTCCGGCCGCGGGAAGCCGGCACGGACGCCACCGCGCGCCGGCTGGCCCGTACGGCAGCCGGTCCCGAGGCGGCGGAGTGCAACGTCGCGGACTTCGCGTCGAAGACCGGCGGCGCGCTGGTCGACCAGATCAAGGCGTCGGAGACGGCCTGCGTGAACACGCTGTTCGGCGTCACCGGCGCCGACGCCCGCGCGCTCTTCCAGGAGTCGCAGATGGTCACGGTGGCGAACGCCTACCGTGACACCGCCGCCTCGTACCAGGGCGACAACAGCGCGTCGATCACCCAGATCGTGCTGTACCTGCGCGCCGGCTACTACGTGCAGTACGGCGACCCCGAGGGCGTCGGCGAGTACGGCCCGGCGCTCAAGTCCGCTGTCCAGGGCGGCCTGGACGCCTTCTTCGGCTCCGCCCGCGCGTACGACGTGACGGAGGCCAACGGCCAGACGCTCTCCGAATCGGTCATCCTGGTCGACAGCGCCGTGGAGAACGCC
The DNA here is from genome assembly GCF_042874195.1 of Streptomyces sp. NPDC004134. Lineage (NCBI taxonomy): Bacteria > Bacillati > Actinomycetota > Actinomycetes > Kitasatosporales > Streptomycetaceae > Streptomyces > Streptomyces sp. NPDC004134. Next base: position 20,354 of record NZ_JBIAMS010000039.1, read on the forward strand.
CGCTACCTGGACGTCGTCAAGAAGCTGCTGACGGACTACGACTCCTCGTACGACGAGTTCTACTGGATGGTCAACGCCGTCAACAGCACCTACACCGTGATCTTCCGCGGCAACTGGGTGCCGGAGTTCGTCGACGCGGTGGCGGCCGACCGGAGCCTGCTGACCCTCCTGCGCGACTTCGCGACGAACCACAAGGACCTGATCGGAACCGACAAGCAGTTCCTGACCACCAACGCCGGCCGCGAACTGGGCCGGTTCCTCCAGCACGACGAGCTCCGCGAGGCGGTCCGCCCGCTGGCGAAGGAACTGCTGGGCGCCACCTCCCTCGACGACCCGGCGACCGCGGCGCTGTGGGTCGGCGTCGCCGAGATGACGGATGCGTACGACAAGGAGAACTGCGCCGACTTCGGCACGTGCGACCTTCAGGAGCGCGTACGCGAGGCGGTGCTGCCGGTCGCGCACACGTGTGCCGGCACCCTTCAGATCGCGGCGCAGAAGCTGACCGCCGACGAGCTGGAGCAGTCCTGCACGAGCATGCTCGGGCAGGACGAGTTCTTCCACGGCGTGGCCAAGGACAGCGGCCCGGTCGCGGACGACAACAACACCAAGCTGGAGGTCGTCGCCTTCGACTCCAGCCTCGACTACCAGACCTACGCCGGGGTCGTTTTCGGCATCGACACGAACAACGGCGGCATGTACCTGGAAGGCGACCCGGCGAAGGAAGGAAACCTGCCGCGGTTCATCGCCTACCGCGCGGAATGGGCGGACGGGTTCGAGATCTGGAACCTCAACCACGAATACACGCACTACCTCGACGGCCGCTTCAACATGTACGGCGACTTCGAGGAGAACATGAAGACGCCGACGGTCATGTGGGTCGAGGGCTTCGCCGAGTACATCAACTACGCGTACCGCGACCTGCCCAACGAGAAGGCGATCGAGGAGGCGGGCAACAACACCTACGCCCTCAGCACGCTCTTCGACACCACCTACGAGAACACGAACACGACCCGCACCTACCAGTGGGGCTACCTGGCGGTCCGCTACCTCATCGAGTCGCACCCGGATGACGTGGCGACGCTGCTGGGCCATTACCGCACGGGCGACTGGGAGGGGGCCCGCACGCTGCTGACCGGCACGATAGGCAACCGCTACGACGCGGACTTCGCCGACTGGCTGAAGAAGTGCGCCACGGGCGCCTGCACCACCGCAACGTCCTGAGGGCTACCACCCCAGGTGCCCCGCCCATGAAACGGGCGGGGCACCACCGTCCACACCAAACGGGCGCCGACCCCGGGTACAGCGGCCACGAGCACCCCGTCTGCATCCGATGCCGGCGTATGGCACCGCGGCAGCCGCACCAAGGGGTTTCAGCGGCTTTGGGTGCCCGGCACCGGTGCGGCATCGGGGTAGGCGGCTCGGGTTTGGCACCGGATCCGGGGGGTTGGAGCATCGGGCCCCCTGCCGCCGCCGTCTCCGTGGGAAGCCCGTGCTTCGTGGCGGGCGGCGACCGTTCGGCGAACTGCCGGCACCGCCCGAGTCACCGCCCCGGGGGCGGCTCCCGCCACCCGCCGTCCGCCGCCCACCGCCATGCGTGCAGGCGCCCAAAGTCCGAACCGCGTGGGCGTTTTGGCCGGTTTCTGGACGCCGGGTAGCGCAACTTCGCCTGGTGGCACGTGTTTCGGGGCTCCGGAGTCGTGGTTCGGGCCGGTGGGGTGTGTGTCTTCCGGTTCTGGGCGGTCCAAGGCGGCCGACAATCCTCTGGTTGCGTCCGGTGCTCTGTGCGACAGTCGCACGGAGTCGTGAGCGTGCCAGCCACTCATTCGAGTGTTGGCAGTTGCCAGCGGGATATGCCAACCCCCAGGTGTGGCTACAGTCGGATGTGATCTTGACGACCCTGGGGGTATCCGTATGCCACCGTCCGACGGTCATGGGCCATGGGGGCGGAGTGACACCCGCAACGATCTGTCCGGGACCGTCCACGGGCCCAGCCTTCAGGCGGCCACCATCCGCGGGGACGTCTACCTCGGCGCCGTGCAACGGCAGCGGCCGCCCGTTCCCCGGCAGCTTCCGCCGCGGCCCCGGTACTTCACCAACCGCGACGCGGGGCTGGAGGTCCTCGACCTCGCGCTGGCGCGGGCGCGGCGCGAGGACTCCTCCGCGCTCGTCTCCATCAGCGGTCTGCCGGGGGTCGGGAAGACGTCCCTCGCGCTGTCCTGGCTGCACCGCCACAGCGACGACTTCGCGGACGGGCAGCTCTACGCCGGGCTGGAGGGCCACCGGGCAGGCGAGCCGACCAGTCCCGCCCACGTGCTGCCCCGGTTTCTGCAGGCGCTCGGCGTCGCTCCGGAGCACGTTCCCGTCGACCTCGCCGGGCAGATGGCCCACTTCCGTACGGTCACCGCAGGCAGCCGTATCGCCGTCCTCTGCGACAACGCCCTGTCCGCCGCCCAGATCCGCCCCCTGATGCCCGCTTCCGCGGGCAGTGTCTGCGTGGTGACCAGCCGCTGGCATCTCCGGCCCCTGGTGCTGGACGGTGCCGAGTTCGTACGGCTCGATCCGCTCGACACGGATTCGGCCATCGAGCTGCTGGGCAACATGGCCGGGCACGAACGCGTCGCGGCCGATGCCGCCGCCGCCCGCGAACTGGTCCTCTCCTGCGGCCGTATCCCGCTGGCGGTCTGCGTCAGCGCGGCGCTGCTCGTCGCACGGCCCGGCTGGAGCGTCGCGACGGCGGTGACCGGTCCCGCCGTCGGTTCCCATCTCACAGAAGCAGACGAGGAGGTATCCATGAAGACCCGGCTCGACCAGGTGTACACGGCGCTCCCCGACGCCGCCGCACGGCTGTACCGCCGGATGGGCCTGCATCCCGGCAGCGAGTTCGACGTGGGCGTCGCCGAGGCCGCCGCCGCCGCACGTCCCGAGATTCCCGCGCCGGCCGACAGCCTGGCGACTCTGGTGCACGCCAACCTCCTCGGCATGGACCACCCCGGCCGGTATCACTTCCACGACCTCATCCACGAGCACGCCAGGCACCGGGGCGAAGCGGACGACGACCGCGAACTGCGTGCGGTGACCGAGCGGCGGATCATCGATCACTATCTCGCCACCGCGGACAGCGCGGATCACGTCGTCTATCCCCAGCGCCGGCGCCCGGCGCCGGAATACCGGTTCCCGCCGGCGGAGAGCCGTACGTTCGCGGACTTCGCCACCGCGCTGGGGTGGTTCGAGCAGGAACTCGCCAACCTCATGGCCGTCCTGCGGCTCGCCTCGGAGCGCGGACACGATGCGGCCGCCTGGCAGATGGTGGACGCCATGTGGGGCGTTTTCATCTACGCCCGGTACCACCGCGACTGGATCGCCAGCCACCAGATCGGCGCATCGGCCGCCCGTGCGTGCGGTCACCGCCTCGGCGAGGCGAGGCTGCGTACCGGCCTCGGAGTGGCCCTGCGGGACACCGGCCGGTACGAAGAGGCGCTCGTCGCCTTCCGCCAGGCCCTGGCGCTCCGCCGCGAGATCGGCGACCGCAGGGGTGAGGCGCTGGCCCTGCACAACGTGGGCCTCGTACACCTGCAACGCGAGGAACTGGACCTGGCGGGGGAGCTGTTCCGTACCGCGCTCGCCATCCGCGAAGAAGTGGCGGACACCCGCGGGACGGCGCGGGAGCACTCCGCCATCGGCGAGGTGGAAAGCCTCCTCGGGCACCATGAGGACGCCGTCCGTCATCTCACCAGGGCCACGGAGCTGATCGCGGGGACAGGGGACCTCAACTCCGAGATCCCCGCCCGCCGACGCCTCGGGCAGGCGTATCTGCGCGCCGGCGACCGCCCCGCGGCGCGCGCCCAGCTCGAAACCGCCCTGGCCGAACTCCGGGACGCCGACGGGGTCTTCGACGAGGGCACCCTGCGCGAAATCCTCGGAGAGGTCGCCGAGCAGGACGGGAATCCCCTCTCGGCCCGGGGACACTACGCCCGGGCCGAGAAGGTCTACCGCAGACTCGGCGCCCTCCCGCACGCGGAGCGCGCCGCCGGCCACCGGCGCCGCCTCGATCCCGACGCCGATCCCGACGCCGATCCCGACGCCGATCCCGACGCCGATCCCGACGCCGATCGCGACGCCGATCGCGACACCGATCCCGATGCCGACGCCGATCCCGGCGGCCCCGCGGATCCCGCGCCGGCGCCGCACTAGCGCCAGGTGCCGACCCGCGTACGCAGCGGGTAGACCCGGCGCAGAGCGGCCAGTTCCCTGTCGGTCAGGAAACCCTCGGCGGCCGAGCCGGCCCCGACCTTCCAGCCGGCGAACAGAACGGCCGACTCCAGCGCCTCCACCGGCTTGCCCGAGGTGAGCCAGCCGTGCAGGAAGGAGGCGAACAGCGCGTCCCCTGCGCCGTCCGTGTCGCGGACGGGCCGCGGCGTGACGGCGCCGATCTCCACCAGCCGCCCGTCCTGGAGCCCCATGACGCAGCCGTCCTCGCCGCATCCCACCGCGGCGATCCGGCACCCCGGGTAGCGGCGGAAGACCTCCCCGATCCACTCGGCGCACGTGCCCGGCAGCCGCTCGTGACTGCAGAAGAGCACGTCGGCCACCTCCAGCCACGGCCGGTGGCTCTCGTCGTCCAGATCGGCCGACACATGCAGGTCCACGGCCACCGGCAGCCCCAGCAGTTCCTTCGCCGGCCGCAGGAAGGGCTCGCCGAACGGCCGGTTGGTGATCACCGCCAGATCCGCGTCCACCGCCTGCTCGATGAAGCGCTCCATCGGATAGTCCCCGGAGCCGCCCACGGCCCAGGCGTTGCGTGCCACACGCCCGCTCGGGTCGGTGAGGATCATGGTCTTGGCGGTCTCCGCGACGTCGACGACTCCCCGTCCCTTCAGTCCCCGCCGCTCCATGGCCTCCCGGATCACCGCTCCGGCCTCGTCGGTGCCCACGAGCGTGCAGACATGTGCCTCACTCCCCAGCTTCCGTAACGCGCCGGCGACGTTGTACGCACCTCCCACGACAGTGCAGCGCATCCATGAAGCGCTGCGGTACGCGCTGTATTGCAGCGGGAATTCCTCGACGGGCGCAGTCATCGCCAGCCTCGTCATTCCCACGATGACAAACCGCGGCATAGTCGATCTCGTCTCCCCCAGATTGCGGCTTCGGGCCGGGAATCCGGCCCGCGCATCCGAGTCTGCGGGAGGTGACCAGAGCGTTTTCTTGCAGCCCGCATGCAGAATTGCTGCAGGCCCGCCGTGACGCCGGCCGAACGCCTTTCGCGGAAACGAATGTGTTCGCCGGGACGATGATCCGGAGACGTTTCTGCCGAGACTACTGGGCCGTGAGTTCCGCCGCTGCCCGTTGAAGTGCTTCCACGAGTGCCCTGGCCCCCGGCGGGTCCGGCGGGTCCCCGTACGTCGCCGCGTAGATCCGGCGTTCCGCCCCCGGGATCTCCGTCGTGTGGATTCCCTCCCCCCGGTGCGCCGCAAGGGCCAGGCCCGGGAGGGTCGTGACGCCGATGCCCGCCGCGACGAGGGCCTGGACCACGACCATGTCGTCGCAGACCGAGTCGATCCGCGGGGTGAAGCCGTGGGTCGCGCACACGGCGGTCAACTCGTTCCGGCAGCGCTCGCAGCCGCCGATCCAGGGCGAGAGCCGGTGGTTGGCCACTGTGTCGTCCGGCTGCCGGCTGACCAGGTGGATCGGGTCGTCCGCCACGTGGACGAGGCGGAAGCCGTCGTCCTCCAGCGGGGCGTGGGCGTAGCGGAAGACGAGGGCCACGTCGGCGTCTCCCCGGCGGAGCATCCGCAGCGCCTCGACCGGGTGGCGGTCGGCGATGCTCAGGGCGAGGCCGGGGTGGACTCCGGCCAGCGCGCGGGCCGCCCTCGGCACGATCGTGCTCAGTACGGAGGCGTTGGCCGCCAGGCGTACGCGGCCTGCGCGCAGGCCGACCTGGGCGGCGAGTTCGCCGGCCGCCGCGTCGACGCGGCCGACGATCTCGGTGGCGCGGCGGGCCAGGAGTGCGCCTTCCGGCGTGAGGCGGATGCCGCGGCCCGCACGCTGGACGAGCTTCGCGCCCGTCGCCGCCTCCAGCCGGGACAGGTGGTGGCTCACCGAGGGCTGCGAGTAGTGGAGTTCACGTGCGGCTTCGGTCACGGAGCCGTGGCGTGCCACCGCCGCGAGCACCTTCAGATGGACGAGGTTCAGCACTCATCAAGCATATTGATGTGATCTTCGATGTTCTGGCATTGGACGTCATTCCCCGCCCCCGACATGCTGATCCCCATGGCCAACCTCAGATGTCACATCTCCATCTCCCTCGACGGCTACGTCGCCGGACCGCTCCAGAGCGTCGAGAACCCCCTCGGCGAGGGCGGCGAGGCCCTGCACGACTGGGTCGTGCCGCTCGCCGGCTGGCGCGAGATGCACGGCAGTGAAGGCGGTGAGGTCAACGCCAGTTCGCAGGTCTTCGCGGAGACCGTCGAGAACATCGGCGCCGCCGTCATGGGCCGCGGCATGTTCGGTCCCGTCGGCGGCGGGCCCTGGGCCGAGGACGAGCAGTGGAACGGCTGGTGGGGCGACGAGCCGCCGTACCACTACCCGGTGTTCGTCGTCACCCACCATCCGCGCCCGGCCGTCGAGATGACCGGCGGGACCACGTTCCACTTCGTCACCGACGGCATCGAGTCCGCGCTCGCGCGGGCGAAGGAGGCGGCGGGCGGCAAGGACGTGATGCTGTACGGAGGCGGCGGGATCGCCGGGCAGTATCTGGCCGCCGGCCTGCTCGACGTGCTCGAACTGCACGTCGTCCCCGTCCTCCTCGGCGGCGGCTCCCGCCTCCTCGACGGCGTGGACGGCAGCCGGGTCCGCCTGGAGCAGGTCCGTGCCGTCGAGGGGGAGGGGGTCACGCACCTCAAGTACCTGGTTCACCCGGTACGTTCCGGCCGCTGACCCGGCCGTACGCACAGCACCATCGCCGCCGCGGTCGCCACCAGCAGCGGCACGGCCGCCGCCTTCGGCGCGTACGCCAGCAGCAGCCCGCCGAGCAGGCCCCCCACGAGCAGCGCCGCCAGGATCGCGGTGCGCAGGGCGGCGTGCCGGCGGTCGCCCTGTGCCAGGCCGGAGACCAGCGACGTCAGGGTGCCGGTGACGAACGTCGTCGTGATGCCGGCCCGGTCCAGCCCCCGGGCCGCCGCCGTCTGCACGCCCATCGCCGTCGCCGACGCGGCGATCAGCCCGGCGCCGGCGGCGGTACCGGGGGCGGCGTCCGCCGCGACCCACCCGGCGAGGAACACCGCGTGCAGCGCGAGCCCCGCGCCGAGCACCCGGGCGGAGCCGGCCGGGCGGGTGCGCAGCAGGCGGAACCCCGCGAGCATGCCGAGGGCGAAGCCCGCGAACGAGGCCGTGCAGCGCAGGACATCGCCGCGCAGCACCTCCTGCCACGACTCGTCGGAGGTGGCCGCCATGCCGACGAGCACCAGGTTGCCCGTCATGTTCGCCGTGAACACCCCGCCCAGGCCCAGGAACGAGATCGCGTCCGTGATCCCCGCCGTGACCGTCAGCAGGATCAGGGCCGTGTCCGTGCGGAGTGCTGCCCCGCGCCCGCGGGAGACGGCCGCCGGGCGGGCAGCCGTCGCCGTCGCAGTCGTCGCCGTCGTCGTCACGCCGCCCCCGACGCCACCTTCCGCTCGAACGCCGCCAGCGCCGCCGCGCCGACCGCCTTGTCCTGGTCGCCGTTGCCGCCGCTCACCCCCACCGCGCCGACGACCTCGCCCTCGTACACGATCGGGAACCCGCCCACGAACGCCGCGAAGCGCCCCGGGTGCATGTGCTGGATCCCGAACGCCTCGTTCCCGGGCAGCGCCGGGCCCTTCGGCTCCTCGTTGAACAGGTGCGTCGCCCGCTGGTGGCCGGCGGCCGTGAACGCCTTGGCGATGGCGATCTCCACGCCCGTGAGCCGCGCGCCCGTCATGCGGTGCAGGGCGATCGGATGGGCGCCGTCGTCGGCGATGCAGATGGTCTGCCGGACGCCGATCCGCGCCGCTTCCGCCTCGGCGGCCTCCAGCATGACCAGGGCGTCTTCCAGGGTGAGCCGGTGGATCTTGTGCATGGGAGTCTCCTCAGTACGCGCAGTACACGGTCTTCGTGTCCGTGACGAACTCCAGCGCCGTCCGGCCCCCTTCGGGGAAGGCGCCGGAGCTGGACGCGCCCCAGCCGCCGAAGGGCGGCGCGACGCCGTTGCCTGTGGTGCGTTCGTTGACCTTCACGACCCCGCAGCGCGCCGCCCGCAGGAAGCGGTGCGCGGTGCCGAGGTCGCGGGTGTGGATCGCGGTGACCAGCCGGTGCGGGTCCGCGTTGATCGCGGCAAGCGCCTCCTCGGGCCCCTCCACCGGCACCACCGACAGCAGCGGCCCGAACAGCTCGCCGGTGTTCACCGGATGATCCGCCGGTACGCCGGTCAGCACCGCCGGCAGCACCCAGTGCCCCGCGGGATCCGCCCCCGGCGCCAGCGACCCGCGCCCCGCGACGACGGCGCCCGCGGCGACGGCCGAGTCGAGCAGCCCGGTGAGGCGCGTGCGCTGCCCGGCGGTGGCGGCGGGGCCGACGTCGGCGCCCGGGTCGTCGCCCCGCCCCGCGGTGAGCTTCGCGGCCCGCTCCGCCAGCAGCGCGGTGAACTCCGCCGCCACCGCCCGCTCCACCAGCACCCGGTCCGTCGCCGTGCACACCTGCCCGGTGAGCCCGAAGGCCCCGGCCGCGACCTCCGCGGCCGCGCGCGGCAGGTCGGCGTCGGCGCAGACCAGGGCGGCGTTGTGGCCGCCCAGCTCGAACTGCACCCGGGCGGCGGGCCCGACGGTGCCCCGCAGCGCCGCGCCGACCCGGTCGGAGCCGGTGAACGTCACCGCCCGTACCTCCGGCGCGCCCGCCAGCGCCGCCATCGCCGCCGGGTCGTCACCCTGGACGACCCGCAGCACGTCCTCCGGCACGCCGCCGCGATGGCAGGCCGCGGCCAGCCGCGCGCCGGCGCCCGGCGTGACCGGCGATGGCTTGAAGACGACGGTGTTCCCGGCGGCCAGCGCGGGAGCGATCTTCCGGGCGGCGAGCGAGACCGGGAAGTTCCAGGGGGTGATGGCGACGACGACGCCGAGCGGCACGCGCAGCGTCCAGGCCGCGACACCCGGGCTCTCCCCGGGGTACGTCGCCCCCTCCACCAGGTACGCGAGCTGCGCCGCCAGCCGGAACTGCTCGACGGTCTTGGCCACCTCGCCGCGCGCCGAGCCGAGCGTCTTGCCCTCCTCCCGGCAGATCAGCAGGGCCAGCGCCTCGGCGTCCGCGGCCAGCTCCGCGGCGGCGCCGTGCAGCGCCTCCGCGCGGCGTCCGGCGGGGGCCGCGGCCCAGCTTTCGAAGGCCCGGTGCGCGGTCCGTACCGACTCGGCGGCCTGTGCAGGAGTGGCGGCGGCGACCTCGGTGACGATCTCGCCGGGGGCCGCCGGGTCGGTGGAGCGGAGCACGGCGGTGGAGGCGTCCTGCGCGGCGGTGGCGACGGGCGCGGCGGCCGGATCCGGGGCCGTCATCGCCGTGCCCCCGGCCAGGCCGTTTTGCCCGGACTCTGGTGTGCAAGTGCTTTTCTCGACAAGATGACCTCCACGTCCTCATCGGCCGGGCAGCGCGTCGTGGTTCCCGTGACGTTCCTCGTTCCTCGTCCCTAGCTTTGGCGTTTCCGGCCGAGGCGGCTTCGTACAATCCGCACCATCGCCGCAGGAGGATGTAGGCAGATGGCACACGACACATCGCACAAACTGCACATGACGGTGGAATCGCTGCTCGCGGAGCCCGTGTTGCGCGGGCGGCTGCTGGGCGGCAAGGCCGGGCTGCGCCGCGAGGTGACCTGGTGCCTGCCGCTGGCCGAGCTGCCGCCGCCGCCCGGGGCCGGCCGGCCCGCGGCCGGCGAGGACCTCGCGGGCATCGCGGTCTACGCCCCGGCCGCCGAACTCGTCGCCGCCCCCGACTCCCGCCGGCTGCTCTCCGGCCTCGCCGCCCGCGGCGCCGCCGCCGTGCTGGCCCGGCTCCAGCAGGGCATCGAGCCCGACCTCGGGCCGCTGATGCGCGCCGCCGACACCGCCGGGCTGCCGCTGGTGCGGCTGGCGCCCGAGGCGGACTACCACCGCGTGGGGCGGCTGGTGGCGGTGAAGTCGATCGCCGACACGGCGCACGTGCTGGAGTACAGCGTCCGCGTCCACCGCACCCTCGGCGAGGTCTTCGCCTCCGGCTCGGGACTGCCCGCGCTGGCGCGGTCGATGGCCACGCTGTCCGGCGGCTCGGTGCTGATCCTGGACCGCGGCGGCGAGCTGCTGGCCCGCGCCGAGCGCGACCGGGCGGCCTCCGACGCGGAGTGGCAGGAGCTGGCGGACGCCGTCCACGCCAAGGCGGGCGGTGGCCGGCCGCACGCGCCGCGCGCCGGGCACCACCACGTCGCGGCCCGCGACCTCGACGTGGCCGCGCCCTGGGGGGAGCGGCTGCACGTGGTGTGCGCGCCGGTGGGGGTGGCGGGGGAGCCGTACGGGACGGTGGCCGTCGTCGAGCCGGTGCTCGCGCCGGAGTCGCACGCGCTCGCGCAGCACCGGGTGATCGTGGAGCAGGGGGCGCCGCTGGTGGCGTCGGAGATCCTGCGGCAGCGGTCGGTCACGGAGGCGGAGGAGCGCTCGCGGGACGACTTCCTGGACACGCTGGTGCACGGGCGGTTCACGGACGCACACGAACTGGAGGCGCGCTCGCGGCACTACCGCTTCGACATGGACGCGCGGCACGCCGTCTTCGTCGTCGCCATGCCGGCGGCGAGCGCGGCGCGGGCGCAGGCGGTGCAGCGGGCGGTCGCGGGGGCGGCGGACGCGGTGGGCGGCGGCGCGGGCGGCGGCCCCGGAGGTACGGGCCAGGGGGCGGCGGCCGCGGCGCCGGGGCACGGTAAGGGGTTCACCATGGCGACGCTGATGGGCCGGCTGCTGGTCGTCGTCGCCGAGTTCGCGGCGGCCGACGCCGCGGCGCCGTTCGACGCGCAGGCCGAGAAGACGGCGCTGCAGCGGTACGGGCGGTGGCTGCACCGGCTGGTGACCGGCCGGGCGGACGCCGCCGCGCAGATCGCGTACGGCCGGGCGGCCACGGGCGCGGCCGGGGTGGCGGCGAGCTTCCGCGAGGCGCGGATCACGCTGGAGCTGTCGGGGCGGGTGCAGGTGCCGGAGGTGTGCGGGTACGCGGAGCTGCGGGTGTTCGCGGCGGTCGAGGAGGCGGCGGCGAGCGCGCAGGGGCGGGAGTTCGCCCGCGAGGTGCTGGAGCCGCTGCGCCGCGCGGACGGCCAGACGGGCAACCTGGAGCAGGTCGTGCTCGCGTACATCGCCGAGTCGGGCAACCTCAACGCGGCGGCGCGCCGGCTCCAGCTCCACCGCAACACGATGCTCTACAAGCTCGAACGGGCCTCGCGGGCGCTCCAGATGGACGTGCGGTCCGCGGAGACGCAGTTCACGGTCTGGCTGGCGCACCGCATCCAGACGCTGAACGACTCGCTGCGGGTGCTCCAGGCCGAGCTGTCACCCCCGGCGTAGCCGCGGGGCCCTCAGCGGGTACGTACCGAAAGCTGCGCCTCCGGTACGGCCGCGGCGTCGGGCTGCGGGTCCTTGCCGGCGAAGGAGAAGAGGAACGCCGCCGCCGCCAGGGCCGCGCCGGTGCCGAAGACCCAGACCAGACGCTCCGGTTCGGTGCCCAGCAGGGCGACCGAGGCGGTGCCGAGGGCGGTGGCGCCGAACCGTACGAGGTTGAAGAGCCCGAGGCCCGCGCCCGTACGGCCCGCCCGGGACCGGGACGCGCCGGTCGCCGCCGGGGTCTGGATGAACGCCACCCCCGCGCCCAGCGCCAGCAGCGCCGCGGCCAGCGGCGGCGCCGCCCCGTGCCACCCGGCGACGGCGGCCAGCGCGCCGAGCCCGGCCAGCAGCGTCAGCAGCCCGCCGCGCATGGCGGCCCGGCCGCCGAACCGCTCGGTGGCCCGGCCCGCGACGGGGGCGAGCGACGCCATGGCCAGCGGCAGTGCGAGCACCACGAGACCGGTGGTGCCCTCGGGCAGGCCGTGCGTCTCGACCAGGTACACCGGCGCCGCGAGCAGCGTGGCCCCCAGCGCGTACATCTGCGCGGCGGCGGCGAACGACGAGCGCAGATACCGCACTTCGACCAGGTGCCGGGGCCGCAGGAACGCGCCCGGCCGGCCCCGCTCGACCAGGAGGAACGCGGCCAGGCAGAGCAGCCCGCCGCCCGCGAGCCCCCACACCGCGGGGGAGCCGATGCCCTGCGACGGCACCGCGGAGGTGGCGGTCAGCAGGAGGGCGGCGCCGCCGGTGACGGTGAGCGCGCCGCGCCAGTCGAGCCGGGTGCGGGCGGGCGGTGCCTGCGGCTTGGGCAGCAGCAGTCTGCCGCCGAGGACGACGAGCGCGGACAGCGGCACGATCTGCCAGAACACCGCGCGCCAGCCCAGGAACTCGGCGAGCAGCCCGCCGGTCGTCGGCCCGAGCGCCTGCCCGGCGCCGTTGGCCGCCGCCCACAGCGACAGCGCCCGCCCCCGCCGTCCCTCCCCGAGCACCTGCACCACCAGCACCATCACCACGGGCAGCACCGGCGCGGCGGCGAGCCCCTGCAGCATCCGGAAGGCCACGAGCACCGGCAGGCTCGGCGCCAGCGCGGCCCCGGCGGAGCCGACGAGCACGCCGGACATCGCCCAGCACAGGACGCGGCGGTGCCCGAACCGGTCGCCGAGCCAGCCGGAGACGGGCATGAGGGCGGCGAGGGTCACGGGGAAGGCGGTGGCGACGAGCACACCGCGGCTGAGGGGGGCGTCGAGGTCGGCGAGGATGGAGGTCATCGGGACGTTGACGACGGTGTTGGCCATCGTGGTGGTCACGGTGGCGGTCAGCACGGGCAGCAGCCCCCACCGGCTGGGCCGGCGGGCGGGAGCGGGCTCGGCCGGGGGACCGGCGGCCGATACGGATCCGGCGGCGGGCCCGGCGGCGGCCGCGGGCGCGGCGCCCGGCGGCGGCGCGGGCTCGTGGCGGGCCGCGCGCCCCGGGCCCGGTACGGACCCGGCGCCGCCGGAGGGCGCCGACGCGTCCGCCGGCGCCACCGCGGGCGCCGGCCCGGCTCCCGCGGGCCTGTTCCGCTGTCGCGAGTTACGGCGCCACCACGTGCGGACGCGCTTCATGGGCGTACGGCCGCCGTCAGTTCGACCTCCACCGGCGCCCCCGACGGCAGCGACCTGACCCCGATGGCCGACCGCACCGGCAGCCCCGCCGCGGGCGCGGCCTCGCGGAGCCCCGCGGTGGCGCCGTCGGCGACGGCCGACAGGTCCGTGAAGCCGTCGACGCACGCCACGTACACCGTCATCCGCAACAGCCGCCGCAGCCGCCCCGCGTCGCCGTCCAGCGCGGCGACGATCGCCGCGACGGCGTTGCGCGCCGCGAGCCCGGCGGCGTCGCGCGCCACCGCGGGGGCGACGTCGCCGCCCACGAGCCCGGTGACGGTCAGCCGTCCTTCGACCCGCGGCGTCATCCCCGCGCTGAGCGCGAGCCCGCCGTCGACGACGGCGGCCCGGTAGTCCCCCTGCGGTACGGGCGCGGCGGCCCCGTTCCCGCTGCCGCCCGCCGCCTCCGCGGCGGCCGCAACGCCCGCGCCGGGTGCCCCCGTTCCCGTACGACCGGACGGTCCCGCCCCCGCGGCCCCCACCGGCCCCGGCACCGCATCCCCCTCAGACACCGAGCGCCACCCCGTCCTGCCGCGGGTCCGCGCCGCCCAGCAAGCAGCCCCGTTCCCGGTCCGCCGTGATCACCATCGCGCTGCCGCCCCCGCCCCACGGCCCCGCGTCGGTCACCGCGTGCCCCCGCTCCCGCAGCCCCGCGAGCACCCCCGCGCCCAGCCGCGACTCGCACCGCAGCTCTTCCGGCTGCCCGAGGACGTCCGCGTCGCTGCCCGGGTGGATGAAGAACCGCGGTGCCTCCACCGCCGCCTGCGGGTCCATCCCGTGGTCCAGCAGGTGTGAGATGAGCTGCGTGTTCCACTGCACCTGGCCGTCACCGCCCGGGGTGTTCCCGACATGCTCCAGACCTCCCGCCGTGTCCGTGACGATCCACGCGTTCAGCGTGTGCAGCGGACGGCGGCGCGGCCGGACCGCGTTGGGGTGGCCGGGGATGAGGTACGCGCCGCGGCCCAGGCGGTTGTTGAGCAGCACGCCGGTGCCGGGGACCGTGACCTTCGAGCCGAACGTGAACGCGAGCGAGTGGATGTAGCTCACCGCCCGCCCCTCCGCGTCCACGGCGACCATCGACGTCGTGTCGCCGTCCGCGGGCCCCGCCGCACCCGGCGGCGCCTCGCCGCGCGCGAGGCGTTCGCGCGCCGCCGCGACCGCGGCCGGCGTCAGCGTCTCCCGCCACGCCTCGGTGTCGCTCGCGCAGCGCTCCACGCGGTCCGCGAAGGACAGCCGGGCCGCCGACGCCAGCAGGTGCACGGCGTCGGCGCCGAGGGGGGCGAGGGCGCCGAGGGTGCCGTCGCAGAGGGCGAGTTGCTGGAGGGCCATCCAGCCGGGGGTGGGGAGCGGGGTCTGGTGCACGGTACGGCCGCGGTAGGCGGTGCCGATCGCCGGCTGCGGTGCCACGTCGCCGCAGAGCGCCCACTCCTCGCCGCTGAACGGCGCGCCCGCCGCGCGCAGGGCGGCTACGGCCCGCTCCGCGAACGCGCCGGTGTAGAAGGCGGCGGGGTCGGCGGCGAGGGTGCGTATCGTCGCGGCCAGGTCCGGCTGCGCGAGCCGGTGGCCGACGGCGGGCGGGCGGCCGGCGGGCAGCAGGTTCCGCAGCGCGTCGGGGTCGGCGGCCAGGAGTTCCTGCACCTCCGCTATGTCGCCCCGGGTCTTCGCGGTGCAGGGCTGGCCGCCCTCGGCGGCGCGGGCGGCGGGGCCCCACAGCGCGGCGAGTTCGCGGCTTGCGCCGGCGGCGTGCAGGGCGGCGAGGGCGGCGGGCGCGCCGGGTACGGCGACGGAGAGCGGTCCGGAGAGCGGCACCGCGTCGTGGCCCTGGGCGGCGTAGAAGTCGAGGTCGCCGCCGTCGGGCCCGTAGCCGCTGCCGGAGACCGTCCACACCCGGCCGTCCGGCTCCCGTACGACGGCGAAGGCGTCGCCGCCGACGCCGCACTGGCCCGGCAGCGCGACCCACGACATCGCGGCCATCGCCAGCGCCGCGTCCACGGCGTTGCCCCCGTCGCGCAGCACGGCGGCGCCGGCGAAGGTGACGGCGGGGTGCGCGCTCGCGGCCATGCCGCCGGCGGCGAGCACCGGGGTACGGGGCGGGCGCTGCTGCTCAGGCGGCTGCTGGACGGACGGCTGCTGCGACTCGTACGACTCGGCCATACGGCGAGTATCCGCCCGGCAGAACCGAAGATCCATGTGCAATCTGCCCCCGGATCCGGCGACCCCCTTGTGCGTACCGCACATTCGGGACCCCCGGCAACGGCTTCGACCCCGCCGGGAAACGACGAGGAAACTCCGGGGTCTTCCCGCCCGCACAGTGCACAAATAATGTGCCGGACAATGTGCACCCTCCCCCTGTGGCCTGGCAGAAACGGTCGCCAGAGTGCCGCACAACCATCGGACTTCGGCCGCCCGGCAGCACTGCCGGGCGCCGGGTAGGGAGTGCGGACGTGGAGCTGACTGCTGCGCACTGGACGTATCTCGCGGGGGTTGTCGTCATCATCGGCGTGATGATCGCGCGGCGTAATGTCGTCGTTCCCGCGGTCATCGCGACCTTTTTCACGGCCTGGTTCTACAGCGGCAGCCTCGTCAAGGGGCTGGCCGCGATCTTCTCCGCGAGCCTGACCGCGGCCGGGGAGCTTTTCAGTATCTTCCTCATCATCGCCCTCATCACCGCCTTGCTCGGCGCGATGCGCGCGATGGGTGCGGAACGGCGCATGGTGGTGCCGTTCCGGGCGCTGATGCGCAACGGGCGGATGGCGTTCGTCGCCATCGCCGGCGTCACGTACTTCATCAGCCTGTTCTTCTGGCCGACGCCCGCCGTGCCGCTGATCGGCGCGATCCTGCTGCCCGCGGCGATCCGGGCCGGGCTGCCCGCGATCAGCGCGGCGGCGGCCATCGCCATCGCGGGCCAGGGCATGGCGCTCTCCAGCGACTACGTGATCCAGGTGGCGCCGGGACTGTCCGCGAAGGCGGCGGGGGTGGAGACCTCCGCGGTCGCGGACCGCGCCATGGTGCTGTCGGTGATCACCGGGGTGGTGGCGCTGACGCTGGTGTACCTGAAGGGGCGGCGCTCCTTCGGCACGGTCAGCGAGGAGCACCGACTGCGCTGGGAGGCCGAGGCGGAGACGCTGTCGGCGGACGGCGGGGGAGTGTCCCTCGGCGGTACGGGGGCGGGGCGCACGGCGCGTACGGCGGCGGCGTCCGGCGGGTCCGCGGGGGCGGCGACGAAGCTGCTCAGCCCGCCGGGGGACGGGGGCTCAGGCAGTAGCGGAACCGATTCTGCTACGGACCCGGGCGCCGCCTCCGCCTCCGTCCCGGGCACCGGCCCCGGCTCCGGCCCGGACCGCAAGCCCGGCCCGGGCTCCGGCCCCGGCTCCGGCCCGGACCGCAAGCCCGGCCCGGGCTCCGGCCCCGGCTCCAACTCCGACTCCGACTCCGGCGCGATCCCCGGCGAACCCGTGCGCCGCTCCCGCGCGTTCGCCCTCATCGTGCCGCTGACCTTCGCCGCCATCGTCGGCTACATGCTCCTCGGCAAGTTCACCGGCGCCGTCACCGAGGTCCAGGGCGGCGAGGCCGCCGGGCTCGTCGGCGGCGTCGCGATGCTGCTGCTCTTCGCCGCCGTGTTCTGCTGCGACGGCAAGGAGGGCCTGACCACCGCCGCCGACCACGTCGTCGACGGGCTGGTGTTCGCGTTCAAGGCCATGGGCGTCGTCGTGCCCATCGCCGGCTTCTTCTTCCTCGGCAACGTCGACTTCATCAGCGAGATCACCGGCGTCCAGGACGACGACCCGCCGGCGCTGCTCTTCGACCTCGTCACCGCCGTCGACCAGTACATCCCCGACATCGGCTTCGTCGTGGCGTTCGCCATCCTCATCATCGGCATGATCACCGGCCTGGAGGGCTCGGGGTTCGCCGGCCTGCCGCTGACCGGCTCGCTCTCCGGCTCCCTCGGCCCGGCCGCGGACGTCGACCCGGCGACGCTGGCCGCCGTGGGGCAGATGGGCTCGGTGTGGACCGGCGGCGGCGTGCTCATCGCGTGGTCGTCGCTGCTGGCGGTCGCGGGGGTGGCGCGGGTGCCGGTGCAGGAGGTCGTACGGCACTGCTTCGTGCCGGTCGTCGCCGGTCTGGTGACGGCCACGGCGCTGGCGACCGTCCTCTTCTGACGCCCGCCCGCACCCGTACCCGGCACTGTGCACAGAGATTGCGCACACGCCTGTGCACAAACACCATCCTCGACTCCCCCGCACGCTCCCTACTTTGGTGACACACGGACCGCGGAAAGGACGCAGCAGATGACGGAACTGCTCTCTAGAGACGAATTCCGCAGCGCGCTCGAAGAGGCCATCAAGGGCCGCGAGGCGAAGAACGCCTCCTTCAGTACCGCGTGGGCGGAAGGACAGCTCAAGCGCGAGCACTTCGCCCGCTGGGCGGAGAACCACTACCACTACGTCGGCCCGTTCGCCGACTACCTGGGGTACATCTACGGAAACACCCCGGACGAATTCACGGGCGCCAAGGACTTCACGCTCCAGAACATGTACGAGGAGGAGCTGGCGGACATCCGCCACACCGACCTCCTCATCCGCTTCGCGGAGGCGTGCGGCACCACCAAGGAGCGCATCGAGGACCCCTCGAACATGAACCCCGTCACCCGCGGCCTGCAGTCCTGGTGCTACGCGGTCGCCATGCGCGAGCACTTCGTGGTCGCCACCGCCGCGCTCGTCGTGGGCCTGGAGTCGCAGGTGCCGAGCATCTACAAGAAGCAGATCGTGCCGCTGAGGGAATCGTACGGATTCACCGAGGACGAGATCGAGTTCTTCGATCTGCACATCACCTCGGACGTGGTGCACGGCGAGCGCGGATACCAGATCGTGCTCGACCACGCCGACACCCCGCGGCTCCAGCAGCGGTGCCTGCAATTCGTCCGCTGGGGCGCGGAGATGCGCTACTCGTACACCCAGGCGCTCTACGACCACTACGTACGGCCGGACCTGGAGCCGGCCGCGGCCGCCGCCTGAAAGGACCGCGGGCCGGCAGACGGCGGCGGCCGGACGCGACATTCCGGCCGCCGCCGTCTCTTCATATCCGCAAGGAGCACAGCACATGGCCGAATGGACGCGGGTCGCCGAACTCACCGACGTGAGCAGGCGCAGAAAGAAGCTGGTGGCGCTCGGCGAGGAGCGGGTCGCGCTCTTCTACGCCGAGGGCGAGGTGTTCGCGTTCCGCGACGCCTGCGTGCACAAGGGCAAGTCGCTGGCGCGCGGCACCGTGCTGCACGGCCGGGTCGTCTGCCCGGGGCACCAGTGGGCGTTCGACCTGCGCACCGGGCAGGCGGACGACCGCGAGGAGTGCCAGCCGCGGTACGAGGTACGGGTCGCGGACGGCGGAGTGTGGCTGCGCCCGGCCGCCCTCGCGGCCGCCGCCGCGCCGGCCCCGGCCGCCGCCGCGGCACCCGGCCGCGTACCCGCCGCCGCCCCCGCCTCCGTAACCGCCGGGGCGGCGGACTCCGCACCCCCGTCCGCCACTCCGCCGTCCGTCCCGTACCCCGCCTCACCCACCGCCGCCACCCAGGAGTGACCCATGCCCGACACCCCCAGGAGCGTCGTCGTGATCGGCGCCAGCCAGACCGCGGCCGTCGCCGCGCGCACCCTGCGCCGCCGCGGCTTCGACGGCGGCATCGTCCTCGTCGGCGATGAGCCGCACGCCCCGTACCAGCGCCCCCCGCTCAGCAAGGAGCTGCTGGAGGGCGCGGCCGAGGACTCCGACGCGGCGCTGCTCTCCGAAGAGTGGTGCCGTGACAACGCCGTCGAACTGCGCCTCGGCACCGCCGCCCGGCGCATCGACACCGCCGCCGGCACCGTGGAACTGGCCGACGGCACGGCCGTCCCCGGCGACCGGTTCCTCCTCGCCACCGGCGCGAGCGCCCGGCGGCTGCCGGGCGTGGCGGAGGGCGACGAGCGGATCATCCACCTCCGCGGGCTGTGCGACGCGCTGCGGCTGCGCTCGCTGCTGCGCCCCGGCGGCCGGCTGGTGATCGTCGGCGCGGGCTTCGTCGGCTCCGAGGTCGCCTCGACGGCGCTGGCGCGCGGGGTGCGGCCGGTGGTCATCGAGCAGGCCGCGGTGCCGCAGGCGCGGGTCCTGGGCGAGGAGATGGGCCGTTTCTGCGCGGACGTCCAGCGCGCCGCGGGGGTGGAGCTGCACACCGGCGAGACCGTCGCGTCGGTACGTACCGGTCCCGAGGGCGTCGTCGTCACCACGGAGTCCGGGCTGGCTGTCGAGGGGGACGCGGTGGTCGTCGCGGTCGGCGCGGTGCCCAACACCGCGGTCGCGCGGGCCTCGGGGGTCGCGGTGGAGAACGGCGTCCTCGTCGACGAACACTGCCGTACGAGCGTCCCCGGCATCTTCGCCGCGGGCGACGTGGCCAACCACCGGCACCCGCTGTACGGGCGGTGGGTGCGGGTCGAGCACTTCGACAACGCGAACAAGCAGGGGATGGTGGCCGCGAAGAACATCCTGGGCCGCACGGCGGTGCACGGGGAGCCGCACTGGTTCTGGTCGGACCAGTTCGGCCTCAACCTCCAGCACGTCGGGCACGCGCGCGCGTGGGACCGGCTGGTGGTCCGCGGCTCGGTGGCGGAGCGCGACTTCACGGCGTTCTACCTCGAAGAGGGGGTGCTGCGGGCGGCGTTCGCGGCGGAGCGCGGCGGGGACGTGATGGCGGCGAAGGAGCTGATCGCCCGTGCGGCCGCGCCGGATCCAGCGAAGCTGGCGGACGAGGACGTGGACCTGGCGGAGCTGGCGGAAGAGGCGGCGGCCCAGCCGGCGCTGGCGGGAGGAAACTGACGATGCCCGACACCGAGAACGCGACGTATGTCCGGGTCGCCCGCTCCGGCCAGGTCCCGGAGGGAGTGGTGCGCCGCTTCTTCGTCGGCGACACCGAGCTGGCGGTCTCCCGCTTCGAGGGCGAGGTATACGCGAGCGCCAACTACTGCACGCACCTGGCCTGCCACCTGTCGTCCGGCAAGGTCACGGAGGACGGGCTGCTGTGCTCGTGCCACGGCAGTGTCTTCGACTTCGCCACGGGGGAGCCGCTGTCGCCGCCGGCGGTGAAGCCGATCAAGGTGTACGAGGTACGGGAGGAGAACGGGGAGATCCTGGTGGCGGGGCTGGAGTAGGGGAAGGGGAGCGGGCTTACGGGAAGCGGGCGGCGTAGCGGCGCTGCCAAGGGGTCTCCACCGCACGGCGGTTGTAGTGCTCCCGTACGTATGCCACCGCGCGGCCCGCGGGGACGCCGTCCAGCACCGCGAGGCAGGCCAGCGCCGTTCCCGTACGGCCCACCCCGCCGCCGCAGGCGACCTCCACCCGCTCCCGGTCCGCCCGCTCCCACGCCTCCCGCAGCGCCGCCTCCGCCGCACCGCGGTCGGCCGGCAGCCGGAAGTCGGGCCACCGGACCCAGCGGCTCTCCCACGCCGTCTCCGGCGCGGGGCGGCCCAGCAGGTACACCCCCAGCTCCGGATCCGGGCCCGCGGGCGCCGGCTTGCGCAGCCCGCGCCCGCGCACGTACCGCCCGGACGGCAGTCGCATCACTCCGGCACCGGTGGGCTCCCACGTCTCGCTCATACCGCCGAGCGTAGCCGCGGGAGCCCGCCCGCCAGGTGCGTATGCCCTACTGCGCCTTACTGCTTGCTGCTTACCGTCTGATCACTGCCTGACGTCGATGCGCGCCGGCGACGGCGGTGCCAGCGGGGCGTCGGGCGAGCTGGCGTTCTGCAGGTAGGTGACGAGGGCCGCGGTGTCGGTCAGGTCGCCGCCCTGCCGGTCCGTACCATCCTTGAACGCCGTGAACCCGTCGCCGCCCTCGCCGAGGAACTCGCTGACGGTCACCCGGTACTCCCGGTCGGCCACCACCGGTTCGCCCGCGACCCGTACGCTCGCCGCGTCGAGCCGTGCCCCGCCCTCGCGGCGCAGATCCACCGCGTACGACAGCTCCGCCGAGGGCTGGAGGAACCGGGGGCTGTTCGCGTTCGCGCCCGAGAAACCGTTCCGCAGCGCCGCGACCAACTGCTCGCCCGTGAGCGTCATCGTCACGATCGCGGACTCGAACGGCGAGACGCGGAACGCCTCCGCGTAGGTCACCACCCCGTCACCCTCGTCGCCGGCCGACCCGTACGTGAGGTCCCCGCGGATCCCGCCCGGCTGGATGAAGCCGATCTCGGCGCCGTTGCCGCGGGTGGCGTCGGCCAGCCCGTCGGCGATCACGCCGCCGAGCGGCCGTTCGGGCGCGGACGAGCCGCGGCCCGGCAGGTCGGCGGTGATGTAGCCGACAGGCTTGTTCTCCAGCTCGGCGGAGCGCTCGCGCCAGGTGCCGACGAGCTTGGCCATCGCCGGGTCCTGCGGGGCGGAGGTGAGCACGGGGTGGTTGGCGGCCTCCACGGTGCCGCGGAGCACGTCGCCCGTCTCGGGGTCGAGGGCGAAGCGCAGGTCGGTGTACGTACGGCCGAAGGACGCGGCCTGCGTGACGACGCGCGGATCGCCCGCGGGGTCGGCGACGGTGCACACGTAGGGCTCGTGCGAGTGCCCGCTGAGGACCATGTCGACGTCCGGCGTGAACGACGCGGCGAGCCTGCGGATCGGCTGCCCCAGCTTCGCGGCGGGGCCGCCCTCGTCGCAGTTTTCGTTGTACGGGATGCTTCCGCCGTGGGCGCCGCCCTCGTGGAGGACGACGGTCTGCGCGGTCACGCCCATGCCGGTCAGCTCGCGCGAGTAGCGGTCGACGGTCTCGACCTCGTCGTGGAACTCGACGTCGCGGATGCGCGCGGCGGAGATCGCGTCGGGTGCGTTCTCGGTGATCAGCCCGATGAAGCCGATGCGCTGGCCGCCGGGCAGGGTCTTGATCCAGTACGGCGGCAGCAGCGGCTGGGTGCCGCCCTTGCGGGTGACGTTGGCGGCGAGGTACGGGAAGTCCGCGCCGTCGTACGGCTCGTCCGGCACGGCGCAGCCGTCGGCGGGGTGGCAGCCGCCATGCGCGATGCGGAGGAGTTCTTCTGGGCCCTCGTCGAACTCGTGGTTGCCGACGGACGCGACGTCGAGGCCGAGCTCCTCCAGGGCGTCGACGGTGGGCTCGTCGTGGAAGTTGGCGGAGAGCAGCGGGCTGCCGCCGATGAGGTCGCCGGCGCCGACGGTGAGGGAGTTGGGCTGCCCCTCGCGGGCGTCCTTGAGGAGGGCCGCGAGCCCGGCGACGCCGCCGGCCTGGGTGCGTACCACGTCGCCGGAGTCGGTGACGCGGGAGACGGAGCCGGCGGGGCCGTCGACGGGGTCGAGGTTGCCGTGCAGGTCGTTGAGGGCGAGGAGTTGGACGGGCACGGGGCCGCGCTGGGCGGCCGGCTCGGTGGCCGCGGACGGGCCGGTCCAGGAGAGCAGGGAGAGCCCCAGGACCGCGGCGGCGCCGGCGGCCAGCGCGCGGCGGCGCGGGAGCGCCGGGCGGGCTTTCATGATCAACATGGCGCACACCGTAGGGCGGTGCGGATGGCCGGCGGGACGGGTGGGAGGGCTGCCACCCGGGGGAGGGGGGAGCTTCACCCGTTGGGGGGGCGGGTGTTGGGGGCGGGCCGCGGGCGCGCGCCGGGCGTGGTGCCTGGGCGCGCGCCGGGGCCGGTGCCGCCGTCCGCGCCGGGGGCGATGCAGCCTCCGCCCGGCGCCGGTGGCGGCGGCCGGGAGAGGGCCGCCGGGAGCTGGGCCCCGGGGGACGGCCCCGGGGACGGCCCCCGGAGGATGGCCCCTGGGAGACGCCCTCGGAAGACGCCTCGGAAGACGCCTCGGAAGACGCCCCGGAAGACGCCCCAGGGCCCCGCGCTCACCCCTCCAGCACGCCCAGCTCCACCTCCCGCAGCCGGTCCGCGTCCGCGATGACATCGATCTCCGTGATCAGCCCGTCCGCCACGGTGAAGCTCAGCAGCAGCCGCATCCGCCCCAGCGGCGCCATGACGAGGCCCACGCCGCCGTCGATCAGCGCGGGACCGGTGAACTGCGCCCGGCCCGCGGCGGCCATCGCGCCCTGCGCCACCGGCGTCGCGCCGCGCACCTCGACCGGCTCCGGCGTGGGGATCGCCGCGCGGTCGGCCCGTAGCACCACGTCGGGATGGAGAAGGGACACGAGTGCTTCGAAGTCCCCGCCGCGCGTGGCGGCCAGGAACGCGTCCACGACCCGCCGCCTGCGCCGCAGGTCCTCCCCCGGCGCGGCGGCGGGCGCTGCCCGGCCCCGTACGCGACGGCGGGCGCGGCTCGCGAGCTGGCGGGCGGCGGCGGGGGTGCGCTCCAGCATCGGCCCGATCTCGTCGAAGGGGACGGCGAACATGTCGTGCAGCACGAACGCGAGCCGCTCCGCGGGCGCCAGCGTGTCCAGGACGACGAGCAGTGCGACGCCCACGGAGTCGGCGAGCAGCGCCTCCTCCTCGGGGTCCCGTGGCCCGGCTGCGCGGTCGGGGGCGGCGCCGGCGCCCTCGTACCCGTACCCGGACTCGTACTCCAGCGGCTCCTCCCGCCGGTGCGTGCGCGACCGCAGCATGTTCAGGCAGACCCGCGACACGACGGTGACAAGCCAGGCCGCCAGGTCCTCGATCGCGTCGGCGTCGGACCGGCTCAGCCGCAGCCAGGTCTCCTGCACGGCGTCGTCGGCCTCCGCGGCCGACCCCAGCATCCGGTACGCCACGGACCGCAGCCGGCTCCGCTCGGCCTCGAAACGCTCGGCCAGACGATCGGCCGGATGCCCCTCGGGAAACTTCTGCTCGTCCATCCGTCACATCCCTCACTCGCGGGGGGTCCCTGCAGTAGACCCCATCCGACCTGCGGGTTGTGATCGGGGTGCACGCGTACGACAGCGAAACCACCTGGAGTGATCATGACGTCAGCCATTCTGCTCACCGGCGGCACCGGCACCCTCGGCCGGCTGGTCGCGCCGCTGCTGCTCGCCTCGGGCGCCAAGCTGCGGATCCTGAGCCGGCAGCCCCGGGACGCGGGCGACGCGCTCGCGGAGGGCGCCGAGTACGTCGCGGGCGACCTCACCACGGGGGAGGGCGCGGCGGCGGCCGTCGCGGGCGCGGACGTGATCGTCCACTGCGCCGGCACCTCCAAGGGCGACGACGTGAAGACCGGGCACCTGGTCGACGCCGCCACCGCGGCGGGGAACGCGCACCTCGTCTACATCTCCGTCGTCGGCGCCGACCGCACCCCGGTCGTCAGCGGCCTCGACCGCGCGATGTTCGGCTACGTGGCCGCGAAGCGCGCCTCCGAGGAGATCGTCGCCGGCTCCGGCCTGCCGTGGACGACGCTGCGCGCCACCCAGTTCCACGAGCTGACGCTGACCACGGCGCGCGCGATGGCCCGTATGCCGGTGCTCCCGGCCCCCTCCGGCTTCCGCATCCAGCCGATCGCCGCGGCGGAGGTCGCCGAGCGCCTGGCGGAACTGGCGCTCGCGGCGCCCGCGGGGATGGTGGCGGAGATGGGCGGCCCGCGCGCGTACGACATGAAGGAGCTGCTCCGCGGCTACCTGAAGGCCACGGGCAGGCGCCGCCCGGTCCTGCCGATGCGCATGCCGGGAAAGGCGGCGGCGGCCTTCCGCGCGGGCGCCAACCTGACTCCCGACCACGCGGTGGGGCGCCAGACGTGGGAGGAGTTCCTGGCGGCGGCGACGGCGGAGGGCTGACGGGGACGGTGTGCCGGAGTTCGAGGCGGACCGGACACGTGGGGTTGGGCCGCGCGGCGGATTGTCACCCGGGGCCGCCACTATCTTGGGCGGCTACCGGTGACACTGGTGAGGTGGGTAGCACCGGCGGCTAGGAGGCGGTTCATGTACCGAGGCGAGGACCCTCGTCAGGTGATCGACAACACGGTCCCCCACTCGGCGAGAGTGTGGAACTACCTCCTCGGCGGCAAGGACCACTACGAGGCCGACCGCAGAGCGGCCGACGCGTACAGAGAGACCTTCCCCCAGATCACCGACATCGCGCGCACGGACCGCGCGTTCCTGGGCCGCGCCGTGAACTATCTGGCCGCGGAGGCCGGCATCCGCCAGTTCCTCGACATCGGTACCGGGCTGCCGACGATGAACAACACGCACGAGGTCGCGCAGCGGGCGGCGCCGGACGCGCGCATCGTCTACGTCGACAACGACCCCATGGTCCTCACCCACGCCCGCGCCCTGCTGACCTCCACACCCGAGGGCTCCTGCGACTACATCCACGCGGACCTCCGCAACCCGGAGGCGATCGTCGCGGGCGCGGCGGACACCCTGGACTTCACCCGCCCGGTGGCGCTCACGCTGCTCGGCATCCTGCACTTCCTCCGCGACTACGACGAGGCCCGAAGGGCCGTCCGCCACCTGCTGGAAGCGGTCCCGCAGGGCAGCTACTTGGCCCTCACCCACGCGACGCTGGACCCGTCGCTGGGTGGCACGGAGGTGGCGGCGCAGAACAGGCGGGCCCAGGACCAGTACAACGCAGCGGCGGCGGTGCCGCTGACGCCGCGGACGCGGGAGGAGATCGAGGGGTTCTTCGAGGGGCTCGAGGTGATCGAGCCGGGGGTGGTGTCGATGAGCAGGTGGCGGCCGGAGGCGGACGGGCAGGGGGACGGGGAGGGGGCGCCGGCGGCGGTGTTCGGGTATTGCGGGGTGGGTCGGAAGGGGTAGGCGTGCGCCCTGGCTGGGGTGGGCGTTGAACTGCGGTTCGGCGTAAGGGAGGGGCCGAGCGACGAGGGGTGTGCCGCCTCGGGGTTGCCGGTCGGTGTGGTGCCGGGTCGGTGTGGTCGGCGTGGTCGGCGTGGAGGTGGGGTGGGCCGGGCAGGCGCGTTGACCGGTGGTCGGGGGGCTGGGTTGCGTCTGGCGTCGGTCTGTTGGCTGGGGGGCTGGTCCGGGTCCGGCGTCGGCCCGCTCGCTCGGGGGGCTGGTCGGCGTCTTGAGTCCGCCCGTTCGCTCCGTTCGCCCGTAGACCCGTTCTCCGGGAGCCCGTCGGCTAGCCGGGGTCCCGATCTCCCATCACGCCGCCCGGGGGTCCCTTCCCCCGCCCGCCCGCTCGCCTGATCCCCCGGGTCTCGTCCTCTTCGCCAGGAGACCCGATCCGCCGGGCAGCCAGCGGACCATGTCCCCTCGCGCCGGCCCAGGTCGCCGGGTCTGGTGCGTTCCCCGCCCTGTACGTTCCCTCGCGCCCGCCCAAGGTGTGCGCCGGGTCTGGCGGGTTCCTTCCCGTACCTCCCCTCACACCCGCCCAAGGGTAGGCGCCTGCTCTGACAGTGAGGATTGGTGATGGCACCGCCCGGGGGTCTGGCTCTTGCTCTGACTGACGCT
>NZ_JBIAMS010000040.1:0-44729 GCF_042874195.1 Streptomyces sp. NPDC004134
CGTGGAGCGTCGCTTCGCGATGGGGCTTCGCCCCACCCTTGACACCGGACTCCGGCCCGAAAGACGGGCGGCTATGGGTGGCCCGGAGGGAGCGGCGTTCCTTGAAGCGGCGTACGGATCGTCATCCCGTGACGAGGGCCGACCCACCGGAGCAGGGGCTCAACTGCACGCGGAAGGCCCCGGTTCCGGACGAGGACCGAGCCGGTCCGCCGTCCGCATCCGGCGCCCCGGGGGCCGGGGCCCTGAGGACGATCTGGCGCACGGACCCGGGGGCGGAGTTGGGCGCCGCCCCGGGCGTCCGGGGCCGAGCCCAGCACGCCCCGTTGCGCAAAAGTCGGCTCCTGTGGGCGATTTGAGTAGGTTTAGGTGGGGCGGCGTCGAGAGTTTGTGTCCGCTGCGTGCGCTTGTCTCGCTTGCCATGCGCCTTCATGCTCCTCGGGGGTGGGCGTGCGCCTTTTGGGGCGAAACTCGGGCCATATGAGCGAATTGGCCCGGTTTGGCCGGTCGGTCTTCCTGAGTTCGTGCCGGTGGCGTGCATTCCGGCGAGCCCTCGGCGGTGTTGCCGGGCCGCGTGCGTCTGAGGGGGCGAAAGTCGGTGCTCGGGGGCCGATTCGGGGTGGATCGGGGGGTGTTACCGCGAGTTACGGCCGGATTTCTCCGCTCGGGATGCCACGGGCCGGGCGGCGGTGCGCCGTTGGCTGGGAGTGTGCTTCGCGTTCGGGGAGTCGCCCTTCGGGTTCGCCTTCGGCGGCCGGGGGCGGTGCGGGGAGTTTCGTCGTGCGGTCGGTCGCCGGCGGCGGAGGCCGGGTGGCTACGCACGTCGCCGCAGGCGAGGGGGCCCGATGCTCCAAACCCCACGTAGGCCGGTTCGCCCGCGAGGCGCCTGGGCCCGACGCCCCCGGTGGTGCGGGGTGCACCTGCTCCCCGGGCCAGCCCGTCGCCGAGCTGCACCCCGACCGGCGAGCGGCCGTACGGTTCGGGACCCTCCGGCGCCGACGCCCCGCCCGACGCCCGGGACGTCCCCCAGGCTGCCCCGGCACCGCCCCCCCCGGGCGGCCGGAGCGTCCTCCCCGCGGCTGCCCCGACACCCCCCGGCTCCCCGCCATCCCCGGCTCCCCCGACACAGCCCCCGCCCGGCTGCCCGACGCCACTCCCGCCCCCGCATCCCCCACGCCCCCGTACGGTCCACAGCCTCCGCATCCCCCACGCCCCCGTACAGTCCACAGCCCCCACAGCCAGCCCCCACAGCCCCCGCCCCACGCCCCCACCCCCTCCGTTCGACACGCCCATCCCCTCGCGTTTTCATGGAATCGCCGGGCTTCCCCCGGTTCGTCACCCCCGGGGAAGCCGCGATTACCCCTACCTCCGGCGGGAGGCCACCCATGCATACCGACAAGCGTCCGACCAGTGGTTCCGGTCGTGAAGACGGCGGCCGGGGTGAGGAGCAGCCGGCGCGTGACGCGTACGACGACGAGCGGGATCAGGCCATCGACGCCGAT
This sequence comes from Streptomyces sp. NPDC004134, assembly GCF_042874195.1. NCBI lineage: Bacteria > Bacillati > Actinomycetota > Actinomycetes > Kitasatosporales > Streptomycetaceae > Streptomyces > Streptomyces sp. NPDC004134. The sequence goes on from NZ_JBIAMS010000040.1 coordinate 1,500, forward strand.
CCGCAACTCCGTGAGATCGGGCGGGCCCGGTTGCGGAAGCGGGCCGATCGGGCGTCCCGGGGTGAGCGCGGCGGTGGCGCGCGGCGCTGAGTCGCGTGCGAGCTGCGGATTACTCCCTCCGGTCGACACCTGAACGGCGGAGGCGTTACATGGGTGATATGCCGGTTTCGTCGAAATCAAGTCGGCGGACCGCTTCTATCCCTGCACGCACCACCAGCGGGAGGAACTGTGCAGACCGACAGGAACACAGCCAGTGGCGGCAGTGGCAAGGCCGCGGAAGCCGCGGGGGTAGGGCGTGAGACCGACGCCGCCGCTGCGGCGGGCGGCGGCGGCCAGGGCGAGCAGAGCCGACGCGGTCAGCAGCCCGAGAACGCGCGGCGTGGCGGCGCGGCGGAGGACCAGCGCGTCGTCGCGTACCGCGAGCGGCTCCAGGTCGAGCCCGTCGACCGGCGGCAGCCCATGGGCGAGGCCGAGGTCACGATCCGCGTCCGGGAGACCCCGCAGCGGTTCGAGGTCACGCGCGGCCACGACGAGTGCGTCGTACGGCGCAGCGACGTCGACGGCAAGGACGGCAATCTGATCGCCGGCGACCACCACGAGTTCGTGGAGCGCAGCGTGAAGGTCCCGCTCTACGGCGAAGACGCCGAGGTCGTCGTCCACAAGGTGTCCGAGCCCTACGCCGTCGCCGACGTCGGCACCCGGCGGATCGAGGACACCCAGACCTTCGAGACCGTCCTCAAGACCGAGGAGATCGTCGAGAACGTGCCGGCAGGCTCGGGCTCGTCGATGAGCGTCCGCGAGGTGCAGGAAGGCTACGACCTGCGCGAAGGCGCCCGCCGCCAGCAGCAGGAGGAGAGCAGCGGCACCTCCGGGCACGCCGCCGCGCCCGAGACCGCCGACACCCCCGGCGCCGCCGAGGACATCGGTGAGGGCAAGGGGCGCGGTCGCTGGTTCTGACCACGGCCGCGTTCGCGCCATGCCTCCAGTACGGGGGCCCGCCCATGTGCGGGCCCCCGTACTCCGGCTCTGCGGGGCGTTCCCCCCCCGTGGGCTTCGGCGGCTCGGGGGCGCCTCCGCGGGCCCCGTCTTCCTCAGGCTGCCTTGCCCGGCTTCTTCGCCGTCTTCTTGGCCGTCTTCTTCCCCGCCGTCTTCGCCGCTGTCTTCTTCCCCGCCGTCCCGGTCTTCGTCCCCGCCGCACCGGTCTTCTTCGCCGCCGTCTTCTTCGTCCCCGCCGTCTTCTTCGTCCCCGCCGTCTTCGTCTCCGCGGTCTTCTTCGCGGCCGTCTTCTTCGCCGCCGCCTTCTTCCGCGGCGCCGCCGTCCCCCCGCGCTTGTCCCTCGCCGCCTGGACGCTCGCCTCCAGCGCCGACATCAGGTCGATCACCTGCCCCCGCTCCTCGCCGGCCGCCGCCTCCTTCGGCAGCGGTGCGATCCCCTCCTTGCTCGCCACCAGCGCCTCGACCGCCTCGCGGTACTCGTCCGTGAACTCCTCCGGGTCGTAGCCGCCGAGCGCGTCCATCAGCGAGTCGACCATGTCCAGCTCCTGCCGGCGCACGGTCACCTTCTCGTCCGGCGCCACCGCCTGCGCCGAGCGCACCTCGTCCGGCCAGAGCATCGTGTGCAGGACGAGTACGTCCTCTTCCTCCAGCACCCGTACGAGAGCGGGCGCCTCCCGGTTGCGGAGCGCGACCTTGACCACCGCCACCCGCCCCGAGCGCTTCAGCGCCTCGCGGAGCAGGACGTACGGCTTGGCCGCCGCGGTGTCCGCGGCCTTGACGTAGTACGCGCGGGAGAACTGGATGGGGTCGAAGAAGCCGACCTCCTCGAAGCCGACCACGTCGATGATCTTCTTGCTGGGCAGCGGCAGCTCGGCGAGGTCCTCGGGGGTGAGCACGACGAGTTCGCCGTCCTCCGTCTCGTACGCCCTGGTGATCTCCGCGTACTGCACCTCGCGGTCCTCCAGCTCGCAGAACCGCCGGTAGCGGATCCGGCCGCCGTCCGCCGCGTGCACCTGCCGGAAGGAGACGCCGCGCTCCTCGGTGGCGGAGTAGAGCTGGACCGGAATGCTGACCAACCCGAAGGAGATCGCACCCTTCCATATAGATTTCATCCATATGTCCTCTCTCCCGGAGGTTCAGCATATGCCGGTCACCGAGGTCGAAGGACGCCGCCTGAAGCTCAGCAACCTCGACAAGGTGCTGTGGCCCGAGTACGGCTTCACCAAGGGCGAGGCGCTGCACTACTACGCCCAAGTCGCCGACGTCCTCCTGCCGCACGTGCGCGACCGGGCCGCCTCCTTCCTGCGCTTCCCGGACGGCGTGGACGGGCAGCGCTTCTTCGCCAAGAACGCCCCCGCGGGCACGCCTGAATGGGTGAGCGTCGCGGATGTGGAGCTGACCCGGAGCACCGTGCACCACGTGCTCGTCCAGGACCTGCCGACCCTGCTCTGGGCCGCGAACCTCGCCGCGCTTGAGCTGCACGTGCCGCAGTGGAAGGCGGTGGACCCCGGCGCGGAGCCGGCGGGGCCGGTCAGGGTGGACGAACGGCTCGCCGACCGGATCGTCTTCGACCTCGACCCGGGCGCGCCCGCCACCGTCGTCGAGTGCTGCCGCGCCGCGCTGCTCGTGCGCGAGGCGCTGCGCGCCGACGGGCTCGACGCCTGGCCGAAGACTTCCGGCTCCAAGGGCCTGCACCTGTACGTGCCCCTCGCCCCCGCCTCCGCCGAGGCCACCAGCGCGTACGCGAAGTCCCTGGCCCGGCGGCTGGAGCAGGAGCACCCGGAGCTGATCCTGCACCGGATGGCGCGAAAGCTGCGCCCGCGGAAGGTCTTCGTCGACTGGAGTCAGAACTCGCGGGCGAAGACCACCGTCGCCCCGTACGCGCTGCGCGCCAAGGCCCGGCCGACCGTGTCCACCCCGCTGACCTGGGACGAAGTGGAGGCGTGCGCGGATCCCGACGAGCTGGTCTTCCTCCCCGGCGACGTGACGGAGCGCATCGCCGCGCACGGTGACCTGCTGGCGCCGCTGCTCGGCGATCACTACGACCTGCCGGATATGACTGATTAGTCCATTCGTGGGACAGTGGAGATTGACCGACACGTTCGACAGGCTCATGAGGAGGCGTCGGTCATGGCCAAGCACCACAAGCACGACTCCACCAGGCACCGGCATGGTGGGAACGCCGCGTTCCAGGAGGCGATGAACGCCCGGAACGAGCGCGTCGAGGAAGCCCGGCGGCAGTCCTCGGCGGCGGCGCACAACGACGCCAAGTCCCAGCGGAGCAGGATGACTCCGCAGGTCGAGCGGCGCGGTGCGCGTCGTCACCGCGGATAGCGAACGATCCCTGCCGCCGGTCGCGGGCGCGTACCGTACCGCCGTACCCTCGGCGGCCGGCGGACGCGCCCCGGCCCGCGTGCCCGGCGTGCTCGGGGCGCCGGGCACGCGGCGGGCCGGGGTGCGGGGGGGCGTGCGGCTACCCGGGCCGTACGCGGGCCGTCCCTCACAGGAGCCCCGCTATGCCTCCCGCCGCGCCTCCTCCGGGCCCTTGTCCGGCCGCAGCCCCCGCCACACCGGGTGCCGCAGTACGCCCGTCGCCGTCCACTCCCCGTACGCGACCTCCCCCACCAGCTCCGGCTCCACCCAGTGCACCGCGCCGCCCGCCCGCACGTGCCGGTCCGCCACCGGGCCCGCGAACGGGCTCGTGTCTCGGGCCAGGCCCGCCAGCCGCTCCCGCAGCACCTCCAGCGCGTGCCGGGAGAAGCCGCTGCCCACCGTGCCCGCGTAGGCCAGCTCGCCGTCCTCCGTCCACACGCCCATCAGCAGCCCGCCCACCGCGTCCGACCTGCTGCCCGCGCCCTCCGTCCAGCCGCCGACGACGACCTCCTGGGTGCGGACGTTCTTGATCTTCAGCCAGAGGTCGCTGCGCCGCCCCGGCAGATACGGCGACGCCAGCCGCTTCGCGAGCAGCCCCTCCAGCCCGTACCGCCTGGTCATCTCCCACGCCTCGGCGCCGTGGCCCTCCCAGTGCGGGGGCGTGCGCCAGTGCGGTCCTTCGAGGCGCAGGTCGGTGAGGAGCGCGCGGCGTTCGCGGTACGGGAGGCGCAGGGTGGACTCGCCGTCGAGGTATGGCACGTCGAACACCATGTAGTCGACCGGCACCTCGGTGGCGAGGCGGGCGATCACGGCGCCGCGGGTGAGGTTCATGCGGCGCTGGAGCGCGCCGAAGGACGGGCGGCCGTCGGCGCCCAGCGCGACGATCTCGCCGTCGAGCACGCAGGCGTGCCCGGCGGCGGCGAGGGCCTCGCCGAGCGGGGCCAGCTCGGGGTAGCGGGCGGTGACGTCGTTGTCGTTGCGGGTGAGCAGCGTCAGCGAGCCGTCGCCGGGGGCGTAGGCGACGGCGCGGATGCCGTCCCACTTCAGCTCGTACGCCCACGAGGGGTCCGCGGCGGCCGTCGGCAGGCTGCCGGAGACCGCCAGCATGGGCGGGACGTGCGGCAGCCCGCCGAGGTCGGTCATGCGGGCAGAGTAAGTTCCGCGCCTGCGCTACGCCTCCTGGGCGATGTCCGCGCGCAGCGGCTCCAGAGTGGCGCCGATGGTCTTCACGGTCTCGTCCGGCACGCCGAGGCCGACGAGCGTGGCCGTCAGATGGTCGACGACCCGCTCGAAGTGGGCCGGCGTGATGCCGAGCCCCTCGTGGGCCTTCCGCATGCCGCGGCCGTTGTAGCCGCCGGGGCCCCCGAGGGCGGCGCCGATGAAGGCGCGCTGGTGGCGCTTGAGGCGCTGGACGTCGATGCCGTCGAAGAACGGCTTCAGCTCCGGGTCGTCGAGCACTCGGTCGTAGAAGTTGTCCACGGCGGTCGAGACCGCCGTCTCCCCGCCGATCGAGTCGTAAATAGTCATGGGGCTTGATTATTGGGGCCTGTGGGGCTGGAGTGAAGAGCGTAGAACGTTTAATTCCGGCCCAAGTTTTCGCCAACTGCGGACCGGGTGGCGTGCGTTGTCAGCCGTTACCGCCCATGCGCTGCAGGATTGCCCGCTTCGCGGCTGCGAACTCCTCGTCCGTCAGCACCCCGGCGGCGTGCAACTCGCCCAGCTCGCGCAGCCGGCGCAGCACCGCGTCGTGGTCGTCGCCCGGAACCGCGGCGACCGCCGCCTCCGAAGCCGCGGACGCCTCCGGCGGCGCCGCGGCCGCCGCGGGCGGCTCCTTGCGGAACTCCGGCGGCACCGCGTCCGCCGGTTCCTCACCGGCCGCGGTCAGCTCCGCGGGGGCCTGCCGCGGCCCGCCGACCGCCGCGTCCTCCGGCGCTTGGGGGTGCGGCAGCCGTACGGTCACCGCCGCCGCCAGCAGCACCGCCTCGCCCACCTCCCGCTTCGTCCCCCACAGCGCCAGCGTGTGCGGGTCCTTGTCCACGGCGAGGAAGACCACCGTCCCCCGCGGCCGGAACCGCAGGCCGCCCATGCCCATGCCCGCGGCCGGCATCCACTCCGCGGCCGCCAGGTCGGCGAGCCGGATCGTCCTGTTCCCCGTGGCCTTCTTGACCTCCTCGACCAGGCCCTTCCACTCCACCCGGATCTGCTCGCCGTCGAACGTCGCGTTGCCGTCCATGCCGGACACGGTCAGCGGCACCGCGGGGCCCGGCAGCAGGTAGCGGTCGGCGGGGCCGTCCGGCACCTGGTCCAACAACAGTGCTCTGCGCACCTCTTCCGCGAAGTACTCCGCCACCCCGCCCCGGTCGCGCTCGGGACGCAGCAGGTACGGGTTCGCCGCCTCCGGCAGCCGGCCGCCCGCGGCCCGGAGCAGCGGGCAGGCGCCGTCGCGCAGCCGCAGCCGCAACACCCCGCCCTTGCGCCCCGGTTCGTACGCGATCCCCGCCACCGCCGGCAGCGGCACGGTGACCTCGCCGAGCAACTGCCGCAGCTTGTGCACCCCCCGATCGCGGCCCGGGACGATCCGTATGCTGTCGCCGTCGAACTCCCAGCTACCGTCCTTCGCGATCACCTCGGCCATGCCGTGAGTGTATGGCGCGATCACATGAACGTCAGTTCGCCTGGAATCCGCCCTAGACGTCAACGCTCTGTCACCTGACCGACGCGCCGGGTATGGACAGCGGTTGCCCCCAGCAATTGCAATACCGCGCATGACGCCTCCCAACCCGCAGGACGCCCTGCGTGCCGCCGCGGCACACGTGAGCCGCCGCCGCTTCTTCACCGTCACCGGTGCCGCCGCCGCGCTCGCCTTCTCCGTGGGCCTGCCGCAGGCCCACGCGGACGAGCCGGCGGACCCGGGGACGGTACGCCAGGAGCCCTTCACCCTCGGCGTCGCCTCCGGCGACCCGGCCCCCGACGGCGTGGTGCTGTGGACCCGGCTCGCGCCCGCGGCGTTCGAGCCCGACGGCGGGATGCCGCCGGTTCCGTTCCTCGTCGACTGGGAGATCGCCCACGACGAGGGCTTCCGCCGGGTCGTCCGGCGCGGCCGGGAGCTGGCCCACCCCGAGTTCCACCACACCGTGCACGTCGAGGTGGAGGGGCTTGCGCCGGGACGCCCGTACTACTACCGCTTCCGGCTCGGCCCCTGGATCAGCCCCGTCGGCCGTACGAGCACCGCGCCCCCGCAGCACGCGCGCAACTCGGCCATGCGCTTCGGCGTGGTCGCCTGCCAGAACTACCCCGGCGGCTACTACACCGCCTTCAAGCACCTCGCGAACGAGGACCTCGACGCCGTCTTCCACCTCGGCGACTGGATCTACGAGGGCGCCGTCTCCTCCACCGGCGGCAGCCGCGCCTACCCCGCCGGCACCCTCCCCGCCGTCTTCAACCACGAGACGGTCACGCTGGAGGACTACCGGCTGCGCTACGCGCTCTACCGCAGCGACGCCGACCTGCGCGCCGCCCAGGCCGCCCACCCCTGGATCCTCACCTGGGACGACCACGAGGTCGAGAACAACTACGCGGGCGCCATCTCCCAGGACAACCTGCCGCCCGACGAGTTCCTCGTCCGCCGGGCCGCCGCCTACCGGGCGTACTGGGAGAACCAGCCGCTCCGCAGGCCGCAGCGCCCGCGCGGCGCCGACCTGCGGCTGTACCGGCGGCTGCACTACGGCACGCTGGCGCAGTTCGACGTCCTCGACGGCCGGCAGTACCGCAGCGACCAGGCGTTCGGCGGCGCCTGGGCGCGGCCGGGGGGCGACGCGGACGACCCGGCGCGCACGATGCTCGGCGAGCGGCAGGAGCACTGGCTCGCGGACGGCTGGCGCGACTCGCGGGCGCGGTGGAACATCGTGCCGCAGCAGGTCGTGCTGGCCGAGCGGCGCAGCGAGCCGATCGACACGTACACCGTGAGCATGGACGCCTGGGACGGCTACACCGCCGCCCGCACCCGGTTCCTGGACGCGGCCGAGGCGGCGGGGGTGGAGAACCTCGTCGTCCTTACGGGCGACGTGCACGTGCACTACGCGATGGACGTCAAGCGCGACTACGCGGCACCGGACGCGCCCGTCGTCGCCAGCGAGATCGTCGCCACCTCGATCAGCAGCGGCGGCAACGGCGCCGAGCGGCCCGCGAGTTACGACCGGCTCACGCAGGCCAACCCGCACCTGCGGTTCTACGACGGCCGCCGCGGCTACGTGACCGTCGCGCTGGACCGCGAGCAGTGCCGCGCGGACTTCCGCGTCGTGCCGTACATCACCACCGAAGGCGCCCCGGTCGCGACCGCGGCTTCCTATGCGATCGAGGCCGGGCGGCCGGGACTGCACCGGGTGTGACGGTCCCGCCGGCGGGCGCGGGGCCGGCCGCGGGCGCGGACCCGGCACCGCCGCCCGACCCGGCGGTGCCATCCGGGCCGCCCAGGCTGTCCGAACCGCCTGGACCGCCCGGGCCGCCCGGGCCGGCCGCGGCGAGCGAGCGGCTGACGGCCGCGACCCTGAGCCACAGGGCCGCGGCCTTCAGCGCGGAACCGGCGCACAGGCCCCAGGCGGCCCCGAGCACGCCCCCCACGGCGTAGCCGGTGAGCATGCAGCCGACCGAGAGCAGGGAGAAGACGACCTGGATCGGCAGCGTGCTCTCCGGGCGCAGCACGCGCAGCGTGAGCAGCGCGCTGGTGCCCAGCGCTATGCCCGCGTACTGACTGCCGGTCGCGGGCAGCAGCGAGGACGTCGACGCCCAGGTGTCGCCGAGGAGTTCGCGTCCTGCGGAGTCGGGCAGCAGGACGAGCACCGTCGTCCAGGCGGCGGCGGTGCCGGCGAGCAGGACGGCGAGGGCGGTGGCGGAGCGGAGCTTGCTGCGCAGGTTCGGGATCCGGTTCATCACCGGCGGGCCGAAGGAAGTCGCCGAGTTGTAGAGGACGTTCATCGGCCCGTACAGGGTCGTCGCGCCGCGCAGCGCGCCGACCGCGAGCTGGCTGGCGACGAGCCCGAGGCCGATGACCGACAACTGCGTCGCGCCGTTGCCCACCGCGAACTCCACCACGAACCGGCGGCCCAGGTGCCCCCGGCGCAGATAGCGGCGCCAGTCGCCACGGGCGCCGCGGAGCCGGTACGCGGCCAGCGCCAGGCAGAGCAGCAGCGCGGGCAGCGCGGACGCGCCCCACACGGCGATGAGCCGGGCCGGGGACGAGCCGTCCGGCTGCAGCACCAGCGCCGGGACGGCGACGACGAGCCGCAGCAGGTCGGCGAGGAGCGCGTGGTGCGGCAGCCGGAGCGCGGCGAAGCAGTAGCGCAGCACGTCGTGCAGAAGCACGACGGGCAGCACCAGGCCGAGCATGGCGAGACCGTGCGCCAGCTCGCCCGGCACCAGCGCGAGCAGCAGCGCCGCGGTGCTGCCGACCACGGTGGACGAAAGCGCCGAGAACGTCACCGCGGACCGGCACGCGGACGCGACTCCGGTGGGCGGCGGGCGCGGCGCATCGGGGTCGGGCTCCGCCCAGGACGGGATGACCGGCCCCTCTGCGGTGGCGTCGGCCCCGTCGGGCCCCACACCCGAACCGCCCGCGCCCGCCTTGCCGTTCGTGCCGCCCTCGCGCTCCAGCACCAGCGCCTGGCCCACGAAGCTGCTCTGCACGCCGAGCACGACGGTGAACGTCATGTAGACGAGGGAGAAGACCGCGAACCCCTCCGCCGACGACTCCCGCGCCGCGACCACCAGCACGGCGATGTTCGTCAGCGCCGCCACACCCTGGTCGGCGACGGAGGAGGCGATCGCCCAGCGGGCGCGCATCTACCGCCGCGAGGAGCGCACGGCCCGGCTGTCGGCCGGGTAGTCCGCCCCCGTGGCCTCGGCCGGCGGCGCCGGCACCCCCGTGCCCGCGCCGGCCTCGCCGCCACGGCCCCCGCCTCTGCCGGACCGGCCGCGCCCGCCCGCGTCGGGCTCGCCGCTGCCGTGCGAGTGCAGCACCGCGCCGAGCACCGTGCCGCCCGCGCCCGATATCAGCTCGCGGATGCGCGCCAGGTCCTCGCGGTGCACCTGCCGCGGGTCGCAGACGACGAGCACGCCGTCGACCCGGTCGGCGAGCGCCAGCGCGTCCGCGTACGACAGCACGGCAGGCGCCAGCACCACCACGACCGAGCCCGGGGCGTCCGCCTCCGAGATCAACTGCGTGGCAGGGGCGGACGTCAGGGCCCGCGCGGCGTTGCGCACCCGGGTGCCGGGGATGAGGTCGAAGGCCCCGGACTCGCCCGCGTCGATCGGTATCTGCAGGCCCGTCGGCCAGCCGCCGTCACCGCGCGCCGGCGTACGGGCCCAGCCGGGCCGCACCCCGTCGGCGGCGCTGAGCCGGGCCGACAGGCTCGGCGTGCGCAGGTCCGCCTCGACGAGCAGCACCTCGTGCCCCATCTCCACGAACGACGCGGCCAGGTTGACCGAGACCGCGGCGGGGATGTCTATGCTGCCGCGCGGCGCCACCACCAGCAGCCGCCGCCGGTCGGCGAAGCGCTGGTCGTACGCCAGCCGGAAGGCCATCGAGCGGTACTCCTCGGCGACCCTGCCGGTGGCCAGCAGCCCGCCGGGTCTGCGGGTGCGCGGCAGGGTGCCCAGCACCGGGGCGTGCAGCGCCCGTACGACATCGCTCTCCGAGCGCGCCGTGGGGTCGAAGACCAGCCGTACCCAGGCGACGAGCAGCCCGAGGCCCACGCCGAACGCGGCGCCGAGCCCCAGCAGCATGAAGATGCCGGGCCCCGCCGGCTCGGCGGGCGGCGTGGCGTCCCGCACGACGTGCCCCGGGGTGGTGTCCAGGGCCTGGAGCTTGGCGCGGTCGGCGGTGATCTGGCCGATGCTCTGGCTGAGCGAGGAGCGCGCGGACAGCGCCGATTCCAGCGCCCGGCCCTCGCCGAGCGACTCGATCTCGTCGTCGAGCGTGTCCCGCTCCGAGATCAGCGGTTTGACCTGGTCGTCGTACGCCTCGACCATGTTGTCGATCGTCCGCTTGCTCTTGTCCTCGCGGTACGCGAGATAGGCGGCGGCGAAGGCGTTGGAGCGCTCGGCGGCGGTCTCGGGGTCGTCGGCGCTGTAGTCGAAGCGGAGCACCAGCGTGTTCGGCGGGTTGGTGACCTGGAGGCCGTGCTGGAGCTTCTCGCCGTCCTCGGGGTGGCCCACATCGTCGGCGACGATCTTGGCGACCGCGTTGCTCGCGGCGGTCTGCCGCTCCGTGCCGATGTTCTCCTTGATGGCAGTCGCGTCGCTGCCGGAGGAGAAGGGGTCGAGGCTGACCTGGCGGAGCGTGACCTCGCTGGACGCGATGTACTCGTCGCCGGAGGCGAGGGCGATCCACCCGCCGCCGAGCAGCCCGAGGACGACGCCCAGGACGATCATCCCGCGGTAGCGCAGCAGTTGCCGGAACTGGTCGCGCAGCAGGTCGGGCTCGTCCTGCGGCTGCATGGCGTGGCTCTCGCCGGGAACGTGCTGTGACATGGTCTCGGCCCCCCTCAACCGGTCTTGTCAGTATGCGTGACGGACCCCCCGGCCGGCTCCCCGGCCGCCTTCCGCCTGTGGATAACCGGCCGGTTGTGGACAACCGGCTCTCCGGCCCCGTCCGCCGCCCCGGTCCCGGCCTCGTCCGCCGACCCGGTCCCGGCCCCGTTCGCCGCCAGGTCCAGAGCCTCGTCCAGCAGCGCCGTGATCCGGCCCAGGCCCGCCTCGCTGCTCAGGTGCTCCCGTACGTACACCGGCCCCTCGGCCCCCAGCGCGTCGGCCGCCTCCGGGTCCCCGGCCAGCGTGCGCACCGCCTCCAGCAGTGCCGCCGGGTCCTCCGGCGGCACCACGACCCCGGCGCCCGCGCGCCGCATCTCCTCCGCCGTGCCCCCGCCGTCGGCGACCGAGGCGACCACGGGCCGTCCCGCGGCGAAGTACGAGGTGAGCTTCGAGGGCACACTCATGTCCAGCACCGACGAGCGCTGCGTGACCGCCAGCACGTCCGCCGCGGCCAGCACGTCGGTGAACTCCGCGGAGTCCGCGGGCGGCAGGAAGTCCAGGTTCGGCAGTCCCGCGCCCAGCGCGGCCAGGTGCGCGCGCTGGTTGCCGTCGCCCATCAGCACGACCCGCAGCGACGGGTCCGTACGGGCCGCCTCGACGAGCACTTCCAGGCCCTGCTTCAGCCCCATGTTCCCGGAGTGCAGCAGCACGGTCTGGCCCTCGCGCCAGCCCAGCAGGGCGCGCATCTCGGCGCGCGGCCTGGTGGGCCCGGTCACGTGGGACCAGTTGGGGACGATCCGGATCCGCTTCTCGTCCACGCCCATCGCCGCCACCCGCGGGACGAACGTTTCGTGGATCACCCCGACCAGCGACGCCCGCCGCAGCACCCGGGACTCCACCGCGCGCGCCGCCGCGGCCGCGCGACCCCCGCCGCGGATGCCGCTCTGCGCCGCCGCGGCGCCCATCAGGTCCTGGACGACCGGTATGTACGGCACCCCGTGGCGGCGGGCGAGGCGGGCGCCGAGCGCGCCACCGGCCAGGCTCGGCAACTGCGCGACGACCGCGTCCGGTGCGGGCATGCGGGGCGGCGCGACGATGCCGTGGGCGAGGATCGACGCCTCGTAGAGCGCGCGCCGTACGGCGGTCTGCCGCGCGGGTACGGAGTGCCGGCGGCGGTGCAGGCGGACGCCGGCCCGCTCCTCCTCCTTGCGCCAGACCCCGCGGTAGTCCTCGGCGACGCGCCAGTTCGGGTAGTGCGGCATGCCGGCCAGCACATGCACCTCGGCGTGACCGGTCTCGGCCCAGTGCTCCGCGATCTGTGTCGCATATGGCCCGATTCCTGCCTGTTCCGGCGCATAGTTGGTCGAAACCAGCAGTACCCGCGTCACCATGCCACCCCTCGTTTGCCTTCCCGAAGCCCGGGTTGCACCTTATCCGCACCTGCCCGTTATGGTTGACACTCCTGGCGCGCTGGGGGTTGCGCACATATCAGGGGGAATACTTGGGGGGTGCCGTGGCGCACACGGTCGGCTATGCACCTGGGGTCTACGACCTCTTTCACGTCGGACACCTGAACATCCTCAGGCACGCACGCAGCCGCTGCGACTATCTCGTCGCGGGCGTGGTCTCCGATGAGATGGCGCAGTTGGCGAAGGGCCGCGCCCCGGTCGTGCCGCTGGTCGAGCGGCTGGAGATCGTACGCAGCATCCGGCACGTGGACGCCGCGTTCGTCGAGACCGTGCCCGACAAGCTGGAGACCTGGCAGCAGGTCCGGTTCGACGTGATCTTCAAGGGCGACGACTGGCGGGGCACGCCCAAGGGGGACAAGCTGGAGGCCGACTTCAGGACGGTGGGCGTGGAAGTGGTCTATTTCCCGTACACCGTGCACACGTCGAGCACCCAACTGCGCCGCGCTCTCGACGCGCTCTCGGACCGCGGGTCGCGCGAGGCCCCGGTCAGCTCGTCGCAGACAGCTCCCGGAACCATTTCGCCATAAACGCGATCAGGAACAGCGCCGCCGCCACGGCCAGCGCCGTATAACCGGCGAGAAAGGCGCTTTCGCTGCCCAGTAGCAGGAACACCACGCAGAAAACGCCGTAGTCCACCGGCAGCAGCGCCACCGCGCGCAGCCGCGAGGGCGGCGGGGCGGCCGCGGCGCCGGTGCCCGGGGCGGGCTTCGGCTTGAGCTTGTCGGCCAGCAGCCCGCCGCAGAAGATCAGCACGGCCGTGAGCTGGAAGCCGAGCGGCAGCAGCAGCCAGGCGTCCGACGAGAGGTCGAAGAACCGGTAGAACGAGACGAGGACGGCGGCGTGCACGGCGGTGACCTTCGCGCAGTCGACGACGTGGTCGAGCCACTCGCCGGCCGCGCTCGACTCCCGGCGCAGCCGCGCCAACTGGCCGTCGGCCGAGTCGAGGGCGAAGCCGACGACGAGCAGCGCGTACACCGCGAAGGACAGGCCCCAGCCGGGGCGCACCAGCGCGACGGCGGCGATCCCGGCGCCGGTGAACGCCGCGCTGAGCAGCGTCACCTGGTTCGGCCGCAGCCCGAGGGCGTACGCGCCCGCCGCGAACACCCGCCCCAGCGGCCGGTTGACGTAGCGCGAGTAGAGCGAGACGCCCTTCGCCGTTTTCTGAGCTTTGCGCAACTCGCTCAGTGCTGCCCCGAATGTCATGCGCAGCATGATGATCGCTCGAACCCGTCCCAGGGAAGGGTTTTGGCCCTCCGGAGGCGAATGAGAGCCGAATCACTGCCCGCCGGGACGCCCGCCCCGGCAGATCCGGTCCCGATCCGATGACCGGCCGCGGAACCGATAGGGTGACGCCGTTCCCAGGCCCCGCGCAGGAGTCGGAGAAAAAGATCATGCCGATACGCCGCTTCCGGGTGGCCGTCGCCGCGGTGCCGTTGCTGGCCGCGCTGCTGACCCTCACGGGCTGCGTCACGGTCCACGGCGAGGAGGTGCTCCAGCCCGCCGTGACCGAGGACGAGGCGGGCCGCGTCCTCGACCGGTTCGGGAAGCTGAACAACAAGGCCAACGAGGACTACGACCTCCAGGTCAACTCCCGTATCGAGGCCGGCGGGCTCCGCGAGATCGACCAGGCGGGCCTGACGGTGCGCAAGGCGGACTACCCGGAGGGCAACCCCGACTACGAGCCGCTGGAGCTGAGCGACACCCGGTATCTGATACCCCAGCAGCGCGGCTGGCCGCGGTGGTTCGTCGCCGACACCCTCACCAACCGCAACGAGCTGCGCTGGCTCCTGGTCTTCGTCAAGGAGGGGCCCGAGGCGCGCTGGCACGCCACGCACCTGTCGCTCCTGGACGAGACCGAGCAGGCCGCGATCGGCGAGTTCGCCGAGGACGAGGACGGCCACGTGCGCCGGGCGCCGCTGGGCGCCTCCGCCGGGCTGACCGTCGCGCCGGGGCAGTTGGGCAAGACGTACGCGGCATATCTGAAGGACGGCGCGGGCGACGACTTCGCGCCGGGGCAGCACACCTCCGAGCGCGTGGGCGCGCGCGATCAGTACCGGCGCACGCCGGAGTACGTCACGCAGTACGTCGACGAGGCCACCCCCGAGTACCCGCCGGTCGCGCTGCGGCTCGCCGACGGCGGTGCGCTGGTGCTGTTCAGCACCCGGCACTTCGTCAAGCAGACGGTGGCCGAGGGCCGCGAGGTCGAGGTGCCGGCGGCGGCCGAGCCGCTGATGAAGGGGCAGGGGACGCCGGAGAAGTCGCTGACGATGGAGCGGGTCTCGCAGCAGGCGGCGGTGGTGCCGCCGCGCGCGGACAAGGGCGACGGAATCGTTTTCTACAACCGCCTGGAAGGGCTGGTGGGCGCCGCGGGGAGCTGAGCGGGGCGGAACCGCGGGGGAATGCCGCGTACGCGGTACGGGCCGTCGGCCCCGGCGTACGACCCGTCGGCCCGGCGCGCGGATACCGGCCCGGTGCGCGCGCCTGCCGTCGGCCGGCGCGGCGCGTACCCCTCAGCTCAGCGGCCAGGCCGCCTCGCGCTCACGCTCCGCGCCCGCGTACGCCGCGCACGCATCCGTCAGCGCCTCCAGCAGCGTCAGCGGGTCCGGCAGCGGGTGCTCGGGACCGCGCAGCCACGTCACGCCGTCGTCGCCCGGCAGCCGCGCCGGCGGCACCAGCACGTAGCTGCCGCGGCAGTGCCAGCGCAGCCCCGGGTGCTCGTCCATCGTCTCCGGGCGGCAGTCCAGCTCGCAGGGCCACCACTCGTCCTCGTCCTCCGGCGTACCGCGGGTGGAGGTGAAGAACAGCATCCGCCCCGGCCCCGGCGGCTCCGGGCTGACCGCCACCGGACCGACCGCGATGCCCGCACCCTCCAACTGCGCCAGCGCCCGCGTGCCCGCCTCCTGCGGCACGTCGAGCACGTCGTGACTGCGGCCCGTGGCGGTGATGAAGTTGGCCTCGGGCTGGGCGGCGAGCCACCGCTCGACGCGCTGCGCGTCGGCGCTGGCCTGCGTCTGCCAGGCGAAGGAGACGGGATGGCGGCCGGGGGAGGGACAGCCGATGCGGTCGCAGGAGCAGCCGTAGCCCTCCGGGTACGCGGCGGGCGCCAGCGGCAGGCCCGCGTCGGCGGCGGCGAGCAGCAGTTCCCTGCGCTCCGCGGCGGCCGCCTGCAGGCGCTCCGCCGCGGCGGCACTGCCGCGCGTCCGGCCGCGGCGGGTGCCGGGAAGCCACTGCGGAAGCCTGCGTACCCGTGCCATACGTCCCCTCACCTCGGCCCGTCGTCCCTAGGGACCCGATCCTCATGCTGCCACCGCAGCGGGTGCCCGTAGGCCGATACTGTGCCACGGTATGCCATCCCGCCCGCGTGCCGCCCTCCGGTACCGAGGGCCCGGGTGCCGCCCCGGCGGCCCGCCGCGGCCCGGCCCGTACGCCCGGACCTGCGCGGATGCGGCCGATCCCGGGCTACGGGGCCGCCGCCCGCCCGGCGCCGTACGCGATGAAAACGTGACCACCGGTCACCTGTGCGTATCGCGCTAAATGCGCCTTTGGCGGGCCGCACGCCTCGTCCGCGCTTCCGCGCCCCGCGGCGCGACCCCGGCCACCCGTGCCGCACTACTGCGCGCGCGGCCGTTCACCAGGCACCATTCGGTTACGTGCGTCGGCGCGCGCGATCCGCGGGCCGGCGCTTGGACGTCAGCAGTGAGGAGCCCTCGTTGTTGCGCACAGCCTCGGCGCGCCGGTACCTGATGTGCCCACCGGCACACTTCGCCGTCACGTACTCCATCAACCCGTGGATGGACCCCGCCAAACCCGTCGACCTCCAGCTCGCGCTCGCGCAGTGGGAGGACCTGGTCGCCCGTCAGCGCTCCCTCGGCCACACCGTGGAACTGCTGGAGCCCGACCCCGCCCTGCCGGACATGGTCTTCGCGGCCAACGGTGCGCTCGTCGTCGACGGCCGCGTGCTGGGCGCGCGCTTCGCGTACCCGCAGCGCAGCGGCGAGGCCGCCGCCCAGCGCCGCTGGTTCCGCGCGCACGGCTTCGCCGACTACCACCTGCCTGAGCACGTCAACGAGGGCGAGGGCGACTTCGCCGTCACCCGCTCCTGGATCCTGGCGGGCCGCGGCTTCCGCAGCAGCCCGGAGTCGCACGCCGAGGCGCAGGAGTACCTGGGCCGCCCGGTCGTCGGCCTCGACCTGGTCGACCCGCGCTTCTACCACCTCGACACCGCGCTGTGCGTCCTGGACGACTCCACCGACACCGACGTCATGTACTACCCGGCCGCGTTCTCCCCGGGCAGCCGCGACGTCCTCGCCCGGCTCTTCCCCGACGCCGTGCTGGCGGGGGAGGAGGACGCGCTCGCGCTCGGCCTCAACGCGGTCAGCGACGGCCGCCACGTGCTGCTGCCGCAGGCGGCGGCCGGGCTGGTCGCGCCGCTGCGGGCGCGCGGCTTCGAGCCGATCCCGATGGATCTGACGGAGCTGCTCAAGGGCGGCGGCAGCGTGAAGTGCTGCACGCTGGAGCTGCGCGACTGAGCCGCTACGTCCCGCCGTGGCCGTCGTCCTCCGGCGGCGGCCACGCATCGCCCCACCGCACGTCCCGGGCGGCGCGGTAGCGGGGGCCCTGCCGCTTGGACACGGTGGTACGGGCCAGCCCCTCGCCCGCCGTGCACAGCTCCAGCAGCACCAGGCCCTTGCGGAGCTGCGGATGCCGCACGACGCGCGCCGGTGCCGGTGCCCCGGCGGGGACCCGTACCGCCGCCACGTACGAGAACTTCTCGTCCTCGTGCCCCAGCTCGCCGCCCTTGACCCGGCGGTGCAGCGCGGAGCGCTGCACGCGGGCGGCGAAGTGGCACCAGTCGGCGGTCCCCTCCATGGGGCACCGCGCGCTGTGCGGGCACGGCGCCAGCACCTCGTAACCGGCGTCGACGAGCTGCTGCCGGGCCGCGAGCACCCGCAGGTAGCCCTCCGGGGTCCCCGGCTCCACGACGACGACGGCGCCCTCCGCCGCCTGTGCGGCGGCGGCGACGACCTCGCGCCGTACCTTCTCCGGCAGTTCGCCGAGGACGTAGGACACGGTGACGAGCCCGGCAGGAGCCCACGCGGAGCCCGCCGGGGCGGCGCCGAGCGCCCGGCGGTGCCACTCGGCGGCGCGCACCGCGGGGTCGGCGGCGCCCGCGGCCAGTTCGCCGCCGAGCGTCAGCGCCGGCTCCGCCTGGTCGAGGACGACGGTCGTACGCGGGCCGGCCGGCCCGGCCGGCCAGACCGCCGCGGCTGCCCAGACGGCGGCGCCGGTACCGCCGCCGACGTCGAGGTGGCTGTCCGGCGCCCAGCCGGGCGCGGCCCCGGCCAGCGCGCCGAGCGCGGCCCTTACGGCCTGGAAGGTGGCGGGCATCCGGTACGCGGCGTACGCCGCCACGTCGTCCCGGTCGCGCAGCGCCGGGGCCGGGCCGCCGCCCCGGTAGCCGGCGATGAGCCGCTCCACGGCCGCCGCCGCCCGCCGGGTGCCGACGCCCGCCAACTGCCGTCCGAGCGCGCCCCGAAGATCATCCTCGACATCCACGCCCCGAGCCTACGGCCCGGACGGCGGCCGGCGCGCACGGGCCGCCGCACCCGGCCGTCGTGCACCCGGCCGTGCACGCGGGCGCCCTGCACGCGGGCGCCCTGCACGCGGGCGCCCTGCACGCGGGCGCCCTGCACGCGGGCGCCCTGCACGCGGGCGCCCTGCGCACGGGCACTGTGCACGCGGGCGCCGGAACGCGGCGCGCTCGCCGCGGCTCAGCGCAGCCGCTTGTGCTCCTCCGGCCGGAACGTCGTCACCAGCGCCAGACACAGCACCGCGATCCCGATCCGCCCCGTGGCCTGGAGCAGCGGCCCCCGCAGCAGGATGAACGAGTACCCCGCGATCAGCGGGATCACCGTCGCCATCACGTTCCCCGGGTCCCGCGACATGTGCCCCGACTCGGCGAACCTCCGGTCCGTACGCGCCGCCGCGTACCCCACCAGCAGCAGCCCGCCCGCCATCCCCAGCGGCCCGAAGTCGAGCCACAGTTCCGTCCACAGCGGCGAGGACAGGTTGACGTTCGTCATCCCCATCCAGGTGCCGACCTTGACGCCGGAGTCGAGCTGCTTGTCCTCCCACACCGACCGGGGGACGAAGAAGAAGGCCGACGACGCCAGTTGCTTGCCGTACGTGTGGCCCGTGCCGGAGTCCACGTACGAGATGGTGTTCGCGAACATCACCGTCTGGTCGTAGTCCTTCATCACCAGCGGCTCCAGCACCGAGCCCGACTGCGTCTGCTTCCGACCGGCCTCGTCGTAGCGGAACTTGTCCGCGAACGGGAACAGCAGCACCGCCATCGCCACGCCCCCCGCGAGCGCCGCCCGGTACACGACGGGGCTGCGTGGGAAGGCGGTGAAGAGCAGCGCGAAGGCGACGGTGAGGAACCAGTACCGCGGGTTGGAGATCGGGTTGTTGACGATCGCGTTGATCAGGACGAGCCCCGCCCACGGCAGCACCACGGCCGGCTGCCGCCGGGCCCGCCGGGAGACCACCAGCCAGCGCGTCATCATCAGCAGCGCCAGCAGCGCCGGCACCGTACCGAAGCCGCGCAGGAACGCCGAGCCGACCTGGGAGTCGGACGTGCCGCCCGCGGTCAGCTCGTCGCTGATCGCCTGGCGGCTGCCGAAGAACGGCGCGGGGCCGCCGAAGGAGGCGATGAGCAGGGCGCTGCCTGCGTACGCGAAGATCACCAGCAGGTACAGGCGGCGCTTGTTGACCGAGGCCACCGGGCGCGGGCGGCTCAGCCGGGCCTCGGAGGCGTGCCGCGAGAGCAGCGCGCCGACGTCGAAGGCGACGAAGCCGGCGAGGACCAGCGCGACGGCCATCGTGAAGTCGCCGCGGGTGCCGACGACGGGGGTCGGGGTCTGCGCCAGCACGATCTGCGCCAGCGGCGCGACCCCCATGGCGACGTAGCAGAAGAGCCAGACGGTGCCCTGGATGAGCCGCCGCCGGGTGGTGAGGACCATCGCGGAGAGTCGGGCGCCCGCGTAGCAGGTGGTGGCGAGCTGGAGCCAGAACACCGCGTCGCGTACGTCGGGCTGGGAGCGGCCGGCGACGGCCAGGGGCAGGACGAAGACGAGGGCGACGACGAGCGGGACGGCGAGCGCGCGGGAGAGGACGGCGCGGGGGGCGGGACTCTTGGGGATGACGAAGGGGGTGAACGGGTGCCGGACGCGGGTGGCGGTGGCGGTGCCGGGTCCCGCGGCGGCCCGGGTCGGGTCCTGGGCCGGGTCCTGGGCCGGGTCCTGGGTCGCGGCGCGGGAGCGGCGGGCGGCCTTCGCGGCGAGCGGCGCCATCCGGATCTGCACGGTCTCGTCGAGCGGCACCCGGCCCTCGCCGTCACCGCCCTCACCGCCGCCGGACCGCGGCCCGCCCGTTTGGTCTGCCATCGCCCGAACTGCCCCCGCCCCGTATCGCCCCGTATAGCCGTCCCGCAACCGAAGACAGTCTAAATAGGCTCGGGGTTGTGCGGCGGGTAGGCTCCGGGAACATACGTACGGTGCCGGGGGGTGCCGGGGAGGGGACCGTCTTGAGAGTTCTGCATGTCGTCACGCTGCATACGCCCACGAACGACTTCGGCGGGCCCACGCGCGTCGCGCTCAACCTGTCCAAGGGGCTGCGGGCCCGGGGCGTCGACTCGCGCATCGCGACCCTCGGCGACGGCTTCGACGGCCCGCTGCCGGGCGACATCGACGGCGTGCCCACGTTCATGTACCAGGCCAAGCACGTGCTGCCGCGGTTCGAGGTGAGCGGCATCACGTCGCCGGCGCTGCTGGCCCGCGCCCGCCGCCTGGTCCGCTCCGCGGACGTCGTGCACGTCCACCTCATGCGGGACCTCATCACGCTGCCGTTCGCGCTCATCGCGCAGCAGGCGGGCGTGCCGGTGGTGCTGCAGACGCACGGCATGATCGACCCCACCGAGAAGCCGGTGGCCCGTGCCGTCGACGTGCTCGGGCTGCGCCGGGCGCTGCGCAAGGCGGACGCGACGCTGTACCTCACGGAGTTCGAGCACGGCGAGATCCAGGCGGTCGTCCCGGACACGCCCCTGAACCGGCCGCGCCGCCTCGTCAACGGCGTACTCCCGCAGGAGCGCAGGCTCGCGCGCACGTCGGGGCCGCCGACGGTGACGTACGTCGCGCGGGTGCAGGAGCGCAAGCGCCCCGAGGACTTCATCCGGGCGATCCCGGTGGTGCTGGCGAAGCACCCGGACGCCCGCTTCGTCCTCGCGGGCCCCGACACCGGCGCGCTCGCCGAGCCGATGATGCGGCTGGCGGCGGAACTGGGCGTGGCGGACTCGGTGTCGTACGTGGGCTCCCTCACCCCGGACGAGGTCCTGGCCCAGCACCGCACGTCCGACGTCTACGTCCTGCCGTCGGTGGTCGAGCCGTTCCCGGTCTCGGTCCTGGAAGCCATGTCGGTCGGCGTCCCGGTCGTGATCACCCGCACGTGCGGCCTCGGCCCCGACGTGGCGGAGGCGGGCGCGGGCCGCGTCCTCGACAGCCGCGCCGACACGGACAACGGCCCGTTGGTGGGCCAGGCGATCCTGGAACTCCTGGACCCGGCGGCCAACGAGGAAGCCTCCCAGGCCGCCTGGCAGCTCATCAACGACCGCTTCGCCATCGACGGCGTGGTCGACCCCCTCCTCGACGTCTACGACGAGGTCCGCCGCTGAGACGCACGCGAAGGGGCGGCCGGAGCCGGCCGCCCCTTCCTGGCGCGGAGCCCGCGGTTACGGGCTCTCCTCGCGGGTCTTCAGGCCGATCTGCCAGCGGTAGAAGCTCATCGCCAGGGCGTAGTCCAGGCCCGCGCGGCCGTCGAGGAAGCCGCGTTTGTAGACGTAGGCATAGGCGAACGACACCAGGGGCTTCAGCGGGGCCTTGTGGAAGAGCTGACCCTGGCGGGTCTTGGCCTGGCGGATCTCCTCGCGGACCTCCGGGTGGAGCTCCAGCCACGCCTCCCAGTCCGAGTAGCGGTTGTGCCGCTCGAACCACGTGCGGACCGGATCCAGGTCCTCGTGCTCGATCGTGGCACTCAAGCGGACCACCGGGCCGTCGGCGAGGGGCTGGTAGTGGCCCTCCTGTTCGCCCATGCCCGGGGCTTCCAGGTCGCCCAGTTCCGGGAAGCGGACGCGGGTGCGGTCCATCAGGGCGCGTTTGACGATGGTGTAGCCGTGGCGCAGGCGCTTGCCCGCGAACCAGTAGCCCAGCGGGATGTCGAACGCCGCCGGGGCGACCTTGAGCGAGCCGTCGGCCGCCGGGTCGAAGATGCGGTGGAGTTCGGCGATCAGCTCCGGGCTCGGGGTCTCGTCGCCGTCGACGAACAGCATCCAGTCCAGCTCGGGATGGATGTGGTCCAGGCACCACTGCTTCTTCTTGGGGTACTTGCCGTCCCAGGTGTACGGGACGATCTCGGCGCCCTGGTCCGCCGCGAGGGCGCGGGTGTCGTCCGTGCTGTCCGAGTCGACCACCACCACGGCCTCGAAGTGGTCGATGACGGACCGCACCGTCGTCGCGATGTTCTCGGCCTCGTTCTTGGTCGGTATCGCGACGACGATGGGCAGTCTCTTCAAGCCGAACTCCTACAGCAGGTCTTCGTACTGGGGGCAGAGGGTGCGGATCGCGTCCTCCGCGTTGGCGATGTCGCCGGAGCGGATGGCCTCCCGGGCCAGCTCGTCGTCCGTCGCCGCCGCGCTCTCGATCTTGGCGCAGGCTTCCTCGCCCGCCTCCAGGATCGCCGCCGGGTCCACTCCCTTGGGCACCCGGTCCTTCAGATACGTCTTCTCCTTCTCGGAGAACTCGCCCTCGGCGGGCTCCAGCTCGGCCTCCGGCACCTTCTCGGTGTCGTCGGCCTTCTCCTCCTCCGCGGGGCCCGGGTCCTCCGGGGCGCGGTCGCCCTCCTGCTGGGACGCCGCGGGGCTGGCAGCGGCGCCGTCGTCCTCGTCGCCGCCCCCGCTGCAGCCGGCCAGGGCCAGGACGGCGGCCGCCGCGGCGGCCACCGTCGCGAGCGCCGCCCGGGACCTCCGTGCCGTACGGGCGGACATCAGCCCGCTCCGAACGTCAGCGTCAGCTTCGGCGCGTACGAGGTCTCGCGCGCCCGCACCCACCAGGCGTCGGTGCCGTCGCTGGTCAGCGCCACGTCCAGGGTGTCGCCCAGCGAGCCGCTGAGCTGGGCGGCGGAGAGCGACGCGGTGTAGTCGGTGTCCAGCTCCGTCGCGCCGGTGAACGTGCCCAGCACCGTGGACGACATCTCCGGCCGGCTCGCGTACGTCACCTCCGACTCCGACCAGGCGCCGGTGACCGGCTGGACGCTGACGGTGTCCGGGGTGCCGGCGCTGGCGTCGGTGGTGGTACGCAGCGTCAGCTTCGCGGACTTCAGCGTCATCCCGCTCGGCGCCTGGGGCAGCGAGAACCGCAGGTAGCTGAGGTACGGTGAGGTCTTCCTGACCAGGAGCTGGTTGTGCGCGCCGTAGTTGGTGCTCGTGGCCGAGCCGTTGACGTAGGCGTCGGCGGTCGCGGTGCGCTCCACCGTGGTCTCCGACGGCGTGCCCGGCGTGGTCACGTTCACCGCCGCCGACTTCGCGGTGGTGTTGCCGGCGGCGTCGCTCGCGGTGATCTGGTAGCTGTACGTCGTGCCGGGCTTGACCGTGCTGTCGGTGAAGGTGCCCTGCGGCAGGGTCCAGAAGTTGGAGTCCAGGGTCGGCTTGGTCGCCAGCGCCTCGCCGTTGCGGTAGATCGTGTAGGTCAGCTTGCTGTCGTCCCGGTCCCAGCCGGCGGTCCAGCGCACCCGCACGCCGCCCGAGACGTTCGCCGCCGTCACGCCGGTGGCGCCGGCGACGGGCTTGCGCGAGTCAGGGGTGTTGGCGAAGCGGACCAGGCCCTGCTGGAGCTTGTTGCCGTTGGACTGGATCCGGGTGAACTCGCCGCCGACCCACATGTAGTCCTTGCCGCCGCTGGACGAGGTGACCATCACGCGCGGACCGATCTGCTCGGTGCCGGACGGGCCGTCGTCGGTGTCGGGGAACCAGGACAGCAGCGGCTTGGGGTTGTCCACGGACTCGGCGAGCAGGTGCTGCCGCTCGTTCAGCTCCGGGAACTGGCCCATGCTGCTGCAGTTGTGCGCGTGCGAGACGCTGTACAGCACGTCCTTGTAGACGGTGACGTCCTGGGTGGCGCCCAGGCAGGTGTCGCGCCAGCGCTGGGTGAAGCTGCTGTTGAGGTTCATCGCGAGCCGGCCGTCGAAGACGCCGCCGCCGTGGCCCTCGTGCGCCGTGTAGATGCCGGACTCGTCGATGTAGATGCCCTTGACGAGGGAGTTCCAGTGCAGCTCGTAGGGGTTGTTCTGGTTGTTGCTGACGCCCTTGAAGGCCCGTACGGTCGCGCCGGTGTCGGCGCGGACGACGGCCAGGCCGTGCACGCCGGCGTCCCCGTTGAGCCCGTTGAAGTCGCCGCCGACCACCACGTGCTGGCCGTTCGGGGTCTCCTCGATGACGCGTCCCGCCCGGTCCGGGCCCGCGTTGGCCTTCCAGGAGTTCAGCGCGCCGGTGGTGGCGTTGACGGCGGCGAACTTCACCCGGCTCTCGCCGCGGACGGTCTTGAAGTCGCCCGCCATGTACAGCCGGCCGCTCGCCGCGGCGTCGAGACCGTAGACCCGGGCGGAGACGGCGCCGGCGTTGAAGCCGGTCTTCACGGTGCACGAGGCGATGTCGATGGCCGCGACGCGGCTGCGCGAGACGCCGTTGACGGTGCCGAACTCGCCGCCCGCGTAGAGCGTCTTGCCGTCGGGGGAGACGGTCAGCGCGCGCACGGTGGCGGTGCCGGAGCCGATGGTGAAGTTCAGCTTGCAGTTCGTCGGCTCACCGGTGGCCGCGTTGAAGGCGGCGAAGTTCGCGACCTTCGTCTCGCTGGTGCCGGCCGCCGCGCCGGGCGGGCGGATGGCGGAGAACGTACCGCCGGCGAAGACCACGCCGTTCGACTCGGCCATGGACCACACCACGCCGTTGGTCTGCCAGGTCGACAGGTCGTCCGCGGTCATCGCCACCGGCGGCGTCACCGCCTCGGCCTCCGGCGAGGAGTACGTGACGCCGACCGTCACGAGCGTGCCGGTCACCACCGCGAGGGCGACGCCGAGCGCCCCCCACTTCCGCGTCCTTCTGTGCTTGTGCATGTGCCCCCCTGGGCCGTCGTCCCCTGCGGCCGCGCGTCGCGAGTCCGGGGAGAGAATATCCGTTTTACCTGTCGATCCTGACGGTGGCGCCGGTGAGTTCGGCGTCGAGCGCCTCGATGTCCGCCTCCACCATGATCCGTGCCAGCTCCGGCCACTTGACCTGCGGCTTCCAGCCGAGCAGGTCGCCTGCCTTCGAGGCGTCTCCAATGAGCGCGTCGACCTCGCTGGGGCGCTCGTACTTGGGGTCGAAGCGCACGTACTCCGTCCAGTCGAGGTCCGCGGTACGGAACGCGGCCTCCAGGAACTGGCGGACGCTGCCGGCCTCGCCGGTGGCGACCACGTAGTCGTCCGGCACGTCGCGCTGGAGCATCAGCCACATCGCCTCGACGTACTCCGGGGCGTAGCCCCAGTCGCGTATCGCGTCGAGGTTGCCCATGTAGAGGCGGTGCTGGAGGCCCGCCCTGATCCGCGCCACGGCGCGGGTGATCTTCCGGGTGACGAAGGTCTCACCGCGGCGCGGCGACTCGTGGTTGAAGAGGATGCCGTTGACCGCGAAGAGGTCGTACGCCTCCCGGTAGTTCACCGTCGACCAGTAGCCGAAGACCTTGGCGCAGCCGTACGGGCTGCGCGGGTGGAAGGGGGTCCGCTCGTTCTGCGGCGGCGGGGCGGAGCCGAACATCTCCGAGGACGACGCCTGGTAGAGCCGGGTGTCGATGCCCGCGGCGCGCACCGCCTCCAGCAGCCGCATGGAGCCGAGGCCGGTGACGTCCGCGGTGTAGAGCGGGGCGTCGAAGGAGACCCGGACGTGCGACTGGGCGCCGAGGTTGTAGACCTCGTCGGGCGCGAGGTCGCGCAGCAGGTTCACCAGCGCGACGCCGTCCGAGAGGTCCGCGTGGTGCAGCACCAGGCGGCGTCCCGGCTCCTGCGGCTCCTCGTAGATGTGGTCGATGCGCTCGGTGTTGAACGACGACGAGCGCCGCACGAGGCCGTGCACCGTGTAGCCCTTGGCGAGCAGCAGTTCGGCGAGGTACGAGCCGTCCTGGCCGGTGACGCCGGTGATGAGGGCCGTCTTGCCCATGGTTCCATCCTCTGATCATTCCGCCGGATGGCAGAATCCCTACTTATGACGCCATCGAACGAACTGTCCCCGCCCGCCGGCGCTGACGGAGTCCCGCCCGCCGCCCGGAGCTTCCTCCCGCCCGGCGCGCGCGTCTTCGTCGCGGGCCACCGCGGTCTGGTCGGCTCGGCCGTCGCCCGCCGGCTGACCGCCGACGGCTACGACGTGGTCACCCGTACCCGCGCCGAGCTGGACCTGCGCGACGCGGAGCGGACGGCGGCCTGGCTGGCGGCCGTCCGGCCGGACGCGGTGGTGCTGGCGGCGGCCAAGGTCGGCGGGATCATGGCCAACAGCCGCTTCCCGGTGCAGTTCCTGGAGGACAACCTGCGCATCCAGTTGAGCGTCATCGCCGGCAGCCACGCGGCGTCCGTACGGCGGCTGCTGTTCCTCGGCTCGTCGTGCATCTACCCCAAGCTGGCCGACCAGCCGATCCGCGAGGACTCGCTGCTGACCGGGCCGCTGGAGCCGACGAACCAGGCGTACGCGCTGGCGAAGATCGCCGGGATCGAGCAGGTGCAGGCGTACCGCGCGCAGTACGGCGCGGCGTACATCTCGGCGATGCCGACGAACCTGTACGGCCCGGGCGACAACTTCGACCTGGAGACGAGCCACGTCCTGCCGGCGCTCATCCGCCGCTTCCACGAGGCGCGGGAGACGGGCGCGGAGGAGGTCGTGCTCTGGGGCACGGGAACGCCCCGGAGGGAGTTCCTGCACGTGGACGATCTGGCGGCGGCGTGCCTCACGCTGCTGCGCGGCTACGACGCGGACGGTCCCGTGAACGTCGGCTGCGGCGAGGACCTGACGATCCGCGAACTGGCCGAGACCGTACGGGACGTCGTGGGCTACCGGGGCCGCATCACCTTCGACACGAGCCGCCCGGACGGCACCCCGCGCAAGCTGCTGGACGTCTCCCGCATCACGGAGCTGGGCTGGCGCCCGGAGATCGGCCTGCGGGAGGGCATCGCGGCGGTGTACGAGGACTGGCGCAAGCCCTGAGGGGCTGTACCCCTCAGCGACCCCGCGACGGTGCTCCGAGGGGCTGCGCCCCTCGGGCACCCCGCCCGCCGCCGCGGCTTCGCCGCGCGCGGGCGGCGGCGCGGACGCCTGCATGAACCGGGCGGCCCGCGGCGGCCGTCCGGGTCGCGGTGCCACCGCGACCCGGACGGCCGGCCGCGCCGCCTCAACGGCCGTGCGACGCACACAGAGTGGTGTCCCGCGGCTCAATACGCCCCCCGGCCGTCGACGACCGCGCGCAACGTGCGGGCCATCACGTCCATGTCGTGGGCGAAGGACCAGTTCTCCACGTAGTGCAGGTCGAGCGCGACCGTCTCGTCCCAGGTGAGGTCCGAGCGGCCGCTGACCTGCCACAGGCCCGTCATCCCCGGCTTCACCGCCAGCCGGCGCAGCTCGGTGTCGCTGTAGCGGGCGACCTCCTCCGGCAGCGGCGGGCGCGGGCCCACCAGGGACATCTCCCCGCGCAGCACGTTGAACAACTGCGGCAGTTCGTCCAGCGAGCTGCGGCGCAGCACCTCGCCGACCCTCGTGACCCGCGGGTCGCGGCGGATCTTGAAGATCGGGCTGCCGTCGTGGTCGTTGACCACCGACAGCGCGGCCTTCTGCTGTTCCGCGTCCTCGACCATGCTGCGGAACTTCCACATCGTGAACGGCGCCCCGCCCCGCCCGAGGCGGGTCTGCTTGTGGAACACCGGCCCCGACGAGGTGAACTTCACCGCCGCCGCGATCACCGCGAACACCGGCGACAGCAGCGCGATGCCGAGCGCCGCGGCCGCCCGGTCGCTCGCCGCCTTCAGCGTCGACTGCGCACCCCGCCGCAGCGGCGGCGCGATGTGCAGCAGCGTCAGGCCCGCGACCACCGACAGCCGCAGCCGCCGCTCGGCGACCTCCGCTATGCCCGGCAGCACGGCCAGCGGCAGCCCCGCGTCGTGCAGCGCCCAGGCCAACTGCCGCAGCCGGGCCGCCGGCAGCAGCGGTCCCGGGGCGGCGAGGACCACGTCGGCGCCGTGCTCCCGGGCGGCGGCCAGCACCGCCTGGGCGTCCCAGCCCGCCCGGTCCGAGGGGACCCGGCCCAGCCGGGCGGCCTCCGGGGCGCCGCAGGACAGCGGCGCCTCGCCGACCGGGACGACGCCGACGACCACGTACTCGTGGTCGGTACGCGCCGCCAACTGGCCGACGACGTGGTCGGCGGTGGCCGGCTCGGCGACCACCAGCACGCGCCGCACCGCCTGGCCCTCCCGCCGGGACGCGACGAGATGGTGGTGCAGCAGCTTGGCGGTGACGACGGTCAGCACCAGCGCCGGCAGCAGCGCGAGCAGCGCCGGCTGCGGTTCCGCGGCGCTGTCGGCGGTGAACGCGCGGACGACGGCGAGCACGCCGAACAGCAGGAGCCAGTCCTGCAGCAGCGGCACCACCGCGCCCGACTCGCCGAGCTGCCGCGCGGAGTAGCGGTGCCGCGCGGCCCGGACGGCGAGCCAGCCCCCGGCGGCCAGCGCGGCGCAGAGCGCCGGATAGGGCTGCCGGGTGGTGAGGAAGACGAGCACGACGGGGATCGCGATCCCCGCCGCGTCGGTGACGAGGGCAGCCGGCAAATACCACGCCGGCTTTGCTGCGGCGGAGCGGACGCGGGTCCCGCGTCTCGGCTCCGCCGTCATGATCTCGGTATCGGCCACTCCGATACGCCGCATGTTCCCCCCTGGCACATCGCGACTGATGAGGCGCACGCGATCCTCCCCTGGTCGACGCGCACCTTTCGCTCACGGAACTTTAAGCCAGATTTGCGAAGAACGCCCATGGTTCGTGCAAAAACGGCCTAGGTGTAGCGAGCTTCACACCAGGTCGGCGCCGTGCCGCGGCTTGCTCCGTGCGGCTCACGACGTACGACTCCCGAGAGGGGCCGAGGGATGTACGGAGTTTTACGGCAGTTTCGATTGCCTACGGCATCCGGTCACCCGCCCCGCTTCCGCAGCCGGAGCACGTTCCAGGATACGCACGGCAGTTCGGCCTCAAGCTCGCCGTCTGCGCTGATCCGAGCGGTGCCGACGGACCGCGGGAGGACCCGCCCCGGATCCGTCTCGGTGTTCGCCGCGTCCGGGTCGTCGTCGGCCAGGACCAGGTGTTCGAGGACCGTGTACCCGTCCGCGCCGCCTGCCGCGCCGAACCCGCGCAGTGCGACGGACAGCCGCAGCGGCTCGTCCTGGGCCCGGTTGACGGCCAGGATCGTCAGGTCGCCGCTCTCCTCGTCGTACGTGACCACGTGGTCGAGCGCGGGGACGTCGCCGTGCCGCGGGGTCTCGATCCGCGAGCCCGTACGGTCCGCCTCGGTGCGCAGCACCCTGCCCCGCGCGAACCGCGCGGCCTGCGCGAACGGATGGAAGACGGTCTGCCGCCAGGCGGGCCCGCCGGGCTCGCTGCGGATCGGCGCGATGACGTTGACGAGCTGCGCCAGGCAGGCCACGGCGACCCGGTCGGCGTGCCGGAGCAGGGTGATGAGCAGGGAGCCCACGACGGCCGCGTCGGTCACCGAGTACGTGTCCTCGATGAGCCGCGGCGTCTCGGCGGTGGCCAGGTTCCGCTCGCCGGGGAAGCGGGCCGCGTACCAGACGTTCCACTCGTCGAAGGAGAGCCGGATCCGCTTGTCCGCCCGGCGTACGGCACGGACGTGGTCGGCGGTGGACACGACGTCGGAGATGTACTGGTCCATGTGCGCGCCGGAGGCGAGGAAGCTCGCGCGGTCGCCGTCCAGCTCCTCGTAGTACGCGTGCAGCGACAGATAGTCGACCTCGTCGTAGGTCTCCTCCAGCACCTCGCGCTCCCAGGTGCCGAAGGTCGCCATCTGCGCGTTGGAGCTGCCGCAGGCGACCAGCTCGATCGACGGGTCGACCTGGTGCATGGCCTTGCCGGCCTCGGCAGCCAGCCGGCCGTACTCGCGCGCCGACTTGTGGCCCGTCTGCCACGGGCCGTCCATCTCGTTGCCCAGGCACCACAGCCGCACCCCGTGCGGCTCGGTGGCGCCGTGCTTGATCCGCAGGTCCGACCAGGCGGTGCCGCCGGGGTGGTTGCAGTACTCGACGAGGGCGCGGGCGGCGTCGATGCCGCGGGTGCCCAGGTTGACGGCCATCATCGGCTCGAGACCGAGCCCCTTGGCCCAGGTCAGGAACTCGTTCGTGCCGACCTCGTTGGTCTCCACCGACCGCCAGGCGAGGTCGAGCCGGCGCGGCCGCTCGGCGACCGGTCCCACGCCGTCCTCCCAGTGGTAGCCGGAGACGAAGTTGCCGCCGGGATAGCGGACCAGGCCGGTGCCCAGCTCGCGGACCAGCGCGGCGACGTCGCCGCGGAAGCCGGCGGCGTCGGCGGTGGGGTGGCCGGGCTCGTAGATCCCGGTGTAGACGCAGCGGCCCATGTGCTCGACGAACGTTCCGTACAGGCGCGGGTCCACCTCGCCGATGACGAACTCGGGGTCGACGGTGAACCTGGCGGTGTGCGGCATGCGGTGCCTTTCTCCGGGGGCGTTGACGGTGGTTCTCGGGGGCGTACGGGCCTACTTCAGGCCCGTACCGGCGATGCCCTCGACGATGCGGCGCTGGAAGAGCGCGAAGACGACGAGCAGCGGGATGGCGCCCAGCACGGCGGAGGCCATGAGCTGCGCGTACGGGATGCCGAAGGCGTCCTGTACGGAGTTGAGCCCGACCGGCAGCGTCATCATCTCCGGGTCGGTGACGACCAGCAGCGGCCACAGGAAGTTGTTCCACACGGCCACGAAGACGAAGATCGTCACGGCCGACACGGCGGGCCGCGAGACGGGCATCACGATCTGCCAGTACGTGCGCAGCCAGCCGGCGCCGTCGGCGCGCGCGGCCTCGATCAGCTCTCTGGGGATGCCGTCGAAGAACTGCTTGAAGACGAAGACGGCGACGACGTTCGGCACCTGCGGCAGGACCACGCCCCAGTACGTGTTGAGCAGGCCCACCTCCTGGAGCGCCAGGAACTGCGGGATCATCAGCACCTGCATCGGGATCATGATCCCGGCGAGCAGCAGCAGGAACACCCCGCGGCGGAAGCGGAAGCGCACCTGGGAGAGGCCGAAGGCGGCGAGGGAGGCGGTGACGACGGTGAGCACCGTGGTCAGCAGCGAGACGATGAAGCTGTTGGCGTACCAGTAGGGCAGCTTGCCCTTGTCGAAGAGGTCCGTGTACGCGGCGAGGGTGGGGTTCGAGGTGAACCAGGACGCCGGGTCCGTGGCTATCTCGTCCGCGGGCCGGATGGATATCGCCGTGGCGAACAGCAGCGGCACCAGCCACAGCAGCGCGAAGGCGACGAGGACGCCGAGCGCGACGCGGTTGAAGAGCTTCTCGGCGTCGTAGCCGCGGCTGGGCGCGGGGTCGGCTGCTTCCGCGCGGGCGGGCGCGGCGGCGGTGGCGGCGGGGCCTTCTTTGGTGTGGGCCATGGCTCAGCTCTCCTTCTCTGCCCGGCGGACGAGGAAGAACCAGACCAGGGAGATCAGCAGGATGACGAGGAAGAGGAAGAGGGAGACGACCGAGGCGTAGCCGGTGCGGCCGTCGGTGAAGCCGGTGTCGACGATGTACTGCAGCGTGGGCCGGGTGGAGCCGTCGGGGCCGCCGGCGGTCATCATGTAGATCTGGTCGAAGACCTTCAGCGAGGCGACGATCTGGAGCACGGTGACGAGCGTCGTCGTCCGCCCCAGCATGGGGATGACCACGTGCCGGATCCGCTGCCAGGGCCCGGCGCCGTCCATGGCGGCGGCCTCGTGCACGTCGCGGGGGATCTCCTGCAGACCGGCGAGGTAGAGCACGAAGTTGAAGCCGATGGTCCACCAGACGGTGACGCCGGCCATCGACCACATCGCCCAGTTCGGATCACCGAGCCAGGACGGCGGCGAGCTGACGCCGAGGGCCTTCAGCCAGTCCTGGGCCAGGCCGGTCTGGTCGGCGAGCACGCCCCACATGAAGATCAGCGAGACCGACGCGGACGGGATGACGTACGGCGCGAAGAACGCGAAGCGGATGAACCACCGGCCGCGTACGAACCGGTCGGCGAGGATCGCGAGACCCAGCGCCAGCAGCACCAGCGGGATGGTGGTGAGCACGGTGAACCACAGGGTGTGCTTCAGCGTGCGCCAGAACTCGGAGTCGTTGAGGACGTCCGCGTAGTTGGAGAAGCCGACCCAACTGCCGAAGCCGTCGCGCAGCAGGCTGCCGTTGAAGAAGCCCGCCACGAAGGTGTAGATGAGCGGGCCGAGGAGGAAAACGATGTAAAAGAGCGCGAACGGCGCGACCAGGGCCGGGCCCGCGAGCCGGCCGCGGGCCTCGCGGGTGCGTGACCTGTCGGGGGTGAGGGCGCCGGTGCCGACTGTGCTCGCCACGGGGATGCCTTTCGTTCGAGGGGCTGGGGGCGGCGGGGGTCAGATCGGGGATTCGACGTCCGCGAGCTTGTGCAGCACGGCGCGGACCCGGTCCGCGGCGGCACGCGGGGTCGACCGGCCGGCGAGCGCGGCGCTGACCGCGTCGCCCACCCGGTTCTGCAGGTTGCTGCCGGCGCCGCCGTACCAGGCGACGGGGTCGTAGACGGCACCCTCGGCGGCGGCGGTGTAGTGGGACTGGGGCGTCAGCTTCCGGTACGCGGCCGAGCGCTGCGTCGGAAGCCAGGCGGGGACGTGCCCGCCCTCGGCCCACAGCTCGCTGTTCTCCAGCAGCGAGGCGGTGAACTCCAGCGACAGGTCGAGGCGGTCGTCGTCCTGCTTCGGCTGCCGGGGCAGCACCAGGGCGTGGCTGTCGGCGAAGCAGGCGTACGGGGCGTCGTCGAAGATCCGCGGCAGCGGCCGCATGTCGAACTTCACCCCCGACCCGAGGACGGCGACGATCTGCCACACGCCGTCCATCAGGAACCCGGCCTCGCCGTTGGTGAGCAGGGTGATCGCGGCCTGCCCGTTGGCGCCGGTGGGGATCAGCTTCTCCTTGCCGAGGCGCTGGATGTACGCGAGCGCCTCCTCGGCGGCGTCGAGGTCGGCCGTCACGGTCGCGCCGCCGTCGCCGACCAGGGGCCGGCCGCCGAGCTGGCTGTAGAAGGAGAGGAACATGCGGAACTGGGTGGCGGTGTCCTTGATCGAGGCGACCGAGCCGCCCCAGACGCCGGTGACCTCCTTCGCCGCGCGCAGCGCGTCGGCGAACTTGTCCGGGCCGTCGATGTCGGCCAGTTCGCCGCCGTCGAGCAGGCCGGCCTTCTCGGCGATGTCGGTGCGGAAGTACAGCGCGAAGGGGTGGGTGTCGATCGGGATGCCGTAGAGGCGGTCGTCGACGTGGGACTTCCGCCAGGGCTTGGCGTCGAACTTCTCCGGCGTCATGCCCTGCTTGGCGAGCGCGTCGGCGGGCAGCTCGCTGAGCAGCCCGGCCTGGGCGAGCACCGGCAGCTTCGACAGGTGCGCGATGGCGACGTGCGGGGGGCGCTTGCCGATGGTGGCGAGGCTGAGCTTGGTGTAGTACGGGTTGCCCCACACGAAGGTGGTGGCCCGCAGGGTGCTTTCGGGATGGTCCTTCTCGTACAGCTCCTGCATGGCGACCATGCGTTCGCCGTCACCGCCGGTGAAGGGGTTCCAGAAGTTCAGCCGGTCCGCGGGGGGTTCGCCGCCGGTGAAGCCCTGGGCGATGGTCGTGCCGCAGCCGGTGAGTGCCGCGGTGGCGGCGGCGCCGGCGGCGAGTCCCGCGCCGCCGCGCAGCAGGGCGCGGCGGGAGGGTGCGTACGGGGCTGCCGGTGTGCCGCGGGCGGGGCCGGGGGCCGGGCGGCCGGGGGAGTCGAGGCGTCGGAGCATGGCGGATGTCCCTTTCCGCGGCGAACTTGTACAACGTTGTAATGCGCTCTTGGTGGAACGTTGTATATCGCCGTGCGCACCACGTCAACAGCCCGCGCAGAAGGCGTAAGGTGTGCGCACCAGAACCTCGGAGGAATCGGGAGGAAGCCGTGCCCGGGGCCCGCCTCAAGGACGTCGCAGAGCGCGCCGGTGTCTCGATCAAGACCGTCTCGAACGTGGTCCGCGGCGCCGCGCGCGTCGCCGAGCCGACCCGCGAGCGCGTCCTGCGCGCCATCGACGAACTCGGCTACCGCCCGCACGCCTCCGCCCGCCACCTGCGCACCGGCCGCAGCGGCGTCATCGCGCTGGCCGTACCCGAACTCGTCGCGCCCTACTTCGCGGAGCTGGCCACCTGCGTGATCGCCGCCGCCAAGGAGAGCGGGCAGACCGTCCTCATCGAGGTCACCGGCGGCGACCCGGCGGAGGAGCTGCGGCTGGCCTGCGGCCTCGGCGACCCGCTCATCGACGGCGTGCTCCTCAGCCCCCTCGGCCTGGACCAGGCGGCGCTGGCCGCCCGCGAGCGCCGCGTCCCGCTCGTGCTGCTCGGCGAGCGCGACTACGAAGTCCCCGCCGACCACGTGCTCATCGACAACGTCGCCGCCGCCCGCGACGCCACCCGGCACCTCGTCGGCCTCGGCCGCCGCCGCATCGGCGTCATCGGCTGGCAGCACGGCGAGCGCACGACGGCCACCGCCCTGCAGCGCATGCAGGGCCACCGCGAGGCGCTGGCCGAGGTGGACCTCGCCTACGACCAGGCGCTGGCGCCCGCCGTGGGGTCGTACACCCGCGCGGCCGGGGCGGCGGCGATGCGGGAGTTGCTGGCGCTGCGGCAGCCGCCGGACGCGGTGTTCTGCTTCACCGACATGATGGCGTCGGGCGCGATGCGCGTCGCGCACGACGAGGGCCTGGCGATCCCGGCCGACCTCGCGGTGGTCGGCTTCGACGACATCCAGGAGGCGCGGTACATGGTGCCGTCGCTGACCAGCGTCGCGCCCGACAAGCAGGAGCTGGCCAGGCTGGCGGTGAAGGCGCTGCTGGGGCGGATCGAGGGCCCGGCGGAGGCCCCGCCGACGACGCTGCTGGCGCCCTACGAGCTGGCGCTGCGCGAGTCCAGCGCCCTGCCGCAGGACGGCCCGTAGCGCCGCCGCCGCGCCTCCGGTCCGCTACGTCAGCAGCCCGCCGATCTCCGCCAGTTGCCCCGCCGTCAGCGGGCCCGCGGCCAGGGCGCCCGCGTTCTGCGCCGCCTGCGCCTCGGTGCGGAACCCGGGGATCGGGACCGTGTGCGGGCTGCGGGCCCAGATCCAGGCCAGCGCGCCCTGCGCGACGGTGCGCCCGCCCGAGGTGAGGATCTCGCGGATCGCCTCGATCCGCGGCAGCCAGCCCGGCGCCACCCGCCCGTCCGCGCCGAAGTACGTCAGCCACGCCGGCGGCGTCGCCCGGATGTCGCCGGCGCCGACCCGCGAGCCCGCGTCGTACGCGCCGGAGAGCAGCCCCATCGCCAGCGGGCTGCGGTTGACGCTGGCCAGGTCGTGCTCCGCGCACAGCGCCAGCATCTCCGGGGCGTCCTCCAGCACGTTGAGCCGGTGCTGCACGGCCGCGCAGTGCGGGCCCTCGGCGAAGGCCGCGGCCCGCGCGGGGTCGTCGGTGCTCCAGGCGTACGCCCGGATCAGCCCCTCGCGGACGAAGTCCTCGCACGCCTCGCGCAGCTCCGCCGCCGCCTCGAAGCCGGCGTCGCCGATGTGCAGTTGGTACAGGTCGACGCGGTCGGTGCCCAGCCGGCGCAGCGAGTCGGTCAGCGCCCGGCGCGCGTAGCCGGGGGACAGGTCGCGGGAGAGCAGCGTCCGGCGGTCGGCGTCGAAGACGTTGCCCCACTTCGTGGCGATGACGACCTCGTCGCGGCGGCCCGCGAGCGCGCGGCCGAGCACGGTTTCGCTGTGTCCCGTGCCGTAGACGTCGGCGGTGTCGAAGAAGGTGACGCCGCCGTCGAGCGCGCGGTGCACGGCCCGTACCGACTCGTCGTCGTCCACCTTGCCCCAGCCCAGGGGATCGCCCCCGGCGTCCCACCACTCGCCGCCGATCGCCCAGCAGCCGAAGCCGAGCGCGCTGACCTCGATGCCCGTACGTCCCAGGGTGCGCTTGTCCATGGTCACGACCATGCACCCTTAAGTGCACTCCAGCGCAAGGGGCCGGCCGCGGCCGATTGCCCCCGGCCGGGTCAGGCGGTCAGCGGGTCCGCCGGCTCCAGGGCGCGGAAGAGGTCCGTGTTGAGGGTGAACGCGCGGCGGCACTCCTCGACCACCCGCTGCTTCTCCAGGTCGTCCACCGGCAGCTCGTCCAGCAGGCGGCGGTAACCGCGCTTGTACGCGGCCGGGTTGGACACGCCCTCGAAGACGTAGAAGCGGACGCCGTCGCCCTTGCGCTCGAAGCCCCATGTCTTCTCCGCCGTGCCGCGGATGATCTGGCCGCCGGAGAGGTCGCCGAGATAGCGGGTGTAGTGGTGGGCGACGTAGCCCGCCGGCCAGTCGCGGGCGCACTCCTCGATCCGGGCCGCGTACGCCTCCGTCGCCGCCAGCGGCGCGGCGGCGGGGCGCCAGCCGGGGCCGCCGTGGAGGAAGTCGAGGTCGCGCTCCAGCTCGGGCACCCGGGCCAGTTCCGGCTGGACGAAGGGGCCGGCGACCGGGTCGGCGGCGAGTGCGCCCCAGTGGCGCTCCAGCGCGCGGTAGACGAACCAGAGCTGCTCGGTGTACCGGCGATAGGCCCCGATGCCCAGCGCGCCACCCAGCAGTTCGCTCATGAAGGCCGACTGCTCGGCCTCGGTGTGCTGGTCGTGGGATTCGGTGCGCAGCAGGGTGGAGAACGGCGTCGCGGCCAAGGCGGGCCTCCGGGGCACGGCGGGGCGGTGGGCGTGACGATTCTCTTTGGTTAGGCTTACCTAAGTCAATAGGTTCCCGACGCCGTGTCGGTATCACCCGGGAGCCCTCCGGGCATGCTCACGGCAACGTCAGCACCTCCGCGCCCGACTCCGTCACCACCAGCGTGTGCTCGAACTGCGCCGTGCGCCTGCGGTCCTTGGTCACCACGGTCCAGCCGTCGTCCCACATGTCGTACTCGTGCGTCCCGAGGGTCAGCATCGGCTCGATCGTGAACGTCATCCCGGGCCGCATGACGGTGGTGGCGCGCGGGTCGTCGAAGTGCGGGATGATCAGGCCGGAGTGGAAGGCGGTGTTGACGCCGTGGCCGGTGAAGTCGCGCACGACGCCGTAGCCGAAGCGCTTGGCGTACGACTCGATGACCCGGCCGATGACGTTGACCTGCCGGCCCGGGCGGACCGCCTTGATGGCCCGGTTCAGCGACTCGCGGGTGCGCTCGACCAGCAGCCGGGAGGTCTCGTCGACGTCGCCGACGAGGTACGTGGCGTTGTTGTCGCCGTGCACGCCGCCGATGAACGCGGTGACGTCGAGGTTCACGATGTCGCCGCCGTGCAGCACCGTGGAGTCCGGAATGCCGTGGCAGATCACCTCGTTGACCGAGGTGCACAGCGACTTGGGAAAGCCCCGGTAGCCGAGGGTGGAGGGGTACGCGCCGTGGTCGCACAGGTAGTCGTGCGCCACCCGGTCCAGCTCGTCCGTCGTCACCCCGGGCGCGATGTGCTCCGCGGCGGCGGCCATCGCCCGCGCGGCGATCCGCCCGGCGGTGCGCATCCGCTCGACGGTCTCCGCGTCCTGGACCTCGGGGCCCGTGTAGGGCGCGGGCCCCTTCCTCCCGACGTACTCGGGGCGGGGGATGGCGGCGGGAACGGCGCGGGGCGGGGAGAGCGTACCGGGCGCGAGCAGCGACGACTGGCCAGACATGGATCCGAGTCTATCGGCGGGGGATCGGGCACGATGGGCGGCGGCAGACCGCGCAGGCACGGCCCAGGTGAGGAGCGAGATGGCGCTGTTCAAGAAGAAGACGGCGGGCAAACCGGGCGAGTGGTACTACTGCCTGGAGCACAAGAAGGTCGAGGAGGGCCCGCAGTGCCGGGCCCTGAACCGGCTCGGGCCGTACGCGACGCCCGAGGAGGCGGCGCGGGCGATCGAGACGGCGGAGGCGCGCAACGAGGAGTGGGACGAGGACAGCCGCTGGAGCGACGAGGGGAACCGCGAGGGCGGGTCGGGCCGCTGAGGGCGTAGGGGCGGCGGCTGCGCGGCGGTCGCCCGTCGCCGCGGTCCTCCCCGGTCCGCCGCGTCACGTCGCCGGGCCGGGGGCCGGTACGCCGTCCGGGCCGCCGCCCTTCCCCGCCTTCTCCGTCTTCTCCGTCTTCTCCCTCTCCGCCGCCGCGG
The DNA here is from genome assembly GCF_042874195.1 of Streptomyces sp. NPDC004134. Classification (NCBI taxonomy): domain Bacteria; kingdom Bacillati; phylum Actinomycetota; class Actinomycetes; order Kitasatosporales; family Streptomycetaceae; genus Streptomyces; species Streptomyces sp. NPDC004134. The sequence continues at coordinate 39,402 of NZ_JBIAMS010000040.1, forward strand.
CGGCGCGGCGGTCCCGTTCCCGTACCGCGTGCTCGTTGGTGCGGGCGTCGTACGTCATCAGCTTCGGCAGGCACGCCGCCAGCAGCACCACCGCCCCGGCGCACACCACCCCGCCCGACCAGATCGACGTCCGTACGCTCGTCAGCGCCGCCACCCCGCCGGAGCGGAACTGCCCGGCCACCGGGCCGACCGAGTACGACAGCAGCTCGATGCCGGCGAGCCGGCCGCGTAGCTCGTCGGGGATCGTCTGGTTCCACATCGCCGCCCGGAACACGCCGCTGACCATGTCGAACGCACCCGCCACGGTGAGCAGCAACAGCACCGCCCAGGCGCTGGGCATCATCCCCGCCGCCGTGATCGCCAGCCCCCAGCCGGCCGCGGACAGCATCACCGCGCGGCCGTGCCTGTGCACCCGCCGGGTCCACCCGCTGGTGAGGCTCACCAGCAGCGAACCCGCGGGCAGCGCCGCGTACATCAGCCCCAGCGCCCACGGCGCGTCCAGGTCGTCGGCGAGGAACGGGAACAGCGCGAGCGGGAAGGCGAAGAACATCGCCGCCAGGTCGATGGCGTAGGTGCCGAGCAGCTCCTTGCGGTTCCAGGCGTAGCGCGCGCCCTCCGCGATGGCGTGCAGGCTCGGCGCCACCGCCTCGCGGGCGGCCGGGGAGGGGGCGAGCATCAGCGCGAGCCCGACGGAGACGGCGAACGTCCCGGCGTCGAGCGCGTACGCCCAGGGCAGCCCGGCGTACGCGACGATGAACCCGGCGAGCGCGGGGCCCGCGATGCCGCCGAGCTGCCAGCGCAGGGAGTTGAGCGCGGCGGCGGCGGGCAGGTGCTCGTGCGGCACGATGCGCGGGACGATCGAGTCCAGCGCGGGGCGCTGGATGCCGGTCAGCGCGCTGGTGAGCGCGGCGACGACGTACAGGGGCCAGAGCATCGGCTCGGGCAGCAGGCTGTTGACGAGCAGGACGGCGGAGACGAGGCCGAGCCCCGCCTCGCTGTAGATGATCAGCTTCCGTTTGTCCATGGCGTCGGCGAGGGCGCCGCCGTAGAGGCCGAAGACGATGAGCGGGACCAACTCGACCGTGCCGATGGCGCCGACCGCGAGGGCGGAGCCGGTCAGCTCCTTCACCTGCACCGGGAGGGCCACGAAGGTGAGGAAGCTGCCGAAGGCGGTGATGAGGCCCGCGACCCACATGAGGCGGAAGTCGCGGGAGGCGTGCCAGGGGGCGAGGTCGGGGAGGAGGTCGCGGTAGGCGCGGGATTCGTCGGCCACGAGGGGCCATGGTCGAGTGGGCGGAGGGTGGGCCGCAAGGGAATTACGGCGGGGCCGGCCGGACTACCAGCGCGGCGGGGGCGGGGAGGAGAGCACTTCGGCGAGCCGGGCGAGGCGGTCGCGGAAGCCGGAGCGGGCGGAGGCGGCGGGCGGGGCGCCGTTCTCGCCGGCGGCGGCGCTGACGAGGTGCTGGACGGTTTCGAGGTCGATGTCGCCGCTGTCGCCGGGGACGGTGAGCAGTTCGTGGGCGAGGCCGGGCAGTTCGGTGGAGCCGCCGTCGAGCGCGAGGACGGCCGCGCCGGCGCGGCGGGCGTCGCCGACGCGCTCCAGCAGCGCGTCGCCGGGCTCGTCGGGGGCGACGACGAGCAGGGTCTCGCCGCGGCCGGCGGCCTCCAGCCGGCCGAGCCCGACGCCGAGGTGCGCGGGGCCGGCGGCGGGCACCCGGTGGCGTACGAGGGTGGGGGAGAGGGCGGGAAGTCCGGACCAGGCGGCTTCGTCGTCGAGGTGGGCGGCGAGGTGCCACGGCTCGTACGCGGCGGTCCCTACGAGCAGCAGCCCGCCGCCCTGCGCCTCGACGGCGCCCCGCAGCACCCCGGCGAACCGCCGCGCGGCCCCGGGCCACTCGGTCCCGGCCAGCACTTCCCGCAAGAGCGCCACACGCACGGCATCCATGCCGGGGATGCTGCCCCAGCCACCCCGCCGCCGCAGCGAAACCCCGGCCCGTCACCGTTTCGGGTCGGCCCCGCCCCGCCCCGGCGCGGCGGGCGGGGGAGAAGGGGTGCCGGCGGCTGCGCCCCAGCCCCTTCACGGGGCCCGCACCCACCGAGCCCGCGCCGCCCGCGCGGCGACCCTCCGGTTTCGCACCCCGCAGCGGTTACGCCCGGAAGGGGCCCCTGACCTCGTACGTCACGCCGTCCGTGCCGGCTACGAAGCCGCTTTCGCCCCGCTGGGACGAGAAGTACAGCCGTGACCCGTCCGGCGAGAACGCCGGGCCCGTGATCTCCGACTCCGGGTGGCCGTCGATGCGGACCACCGGGGCCACCGTGCCCACGGGGGTGATGATGTTGATCTCCATGTTGCCGCCGTCCTCCGCGACGTACAGGTCGCCGCCCGCGCGGCCCGTGATGTTGTCGACGGTGCCCAGCGGCTCGTCCGCGTCGTAGACCACCGCGAGGGCGTTCGCGCCCGCGTCGTATGCCCAGACGCGGTTGTCGCCCTTCGTGGTGAAGTAGCAGACGCCCGCCTGCGGCGAGTAGTAGCAGCCCTCGCCGCCGTCGAAGTGCAGCGCCTCGTCGACCTGTGCCCGGGTCTGCTCCCAGGGCCACGGCGCGTCCGGGTCCGGGACCTCGCGCCACGCCACCGCCCCGCCGCCCGCGTCGCACAGCACGTCGAGACGGCCCGACGACAGCGCGCCCCACGCTCCCCAGGACGCCGGCGTGAAGCGGTAGAAGCAGCCGTCGTCCTCGTCCTCCGTGAGGTAGACGACCCGGCGGTCCGTGTCGCACGCCGCCGCCTCGTGCTTGAAGCGGCCCATCGCGCCGTACGAGGACGCGGAGCGGTTGCCGTACGGGTCCGTCTCGTACACCTTGCCGCGGTACGTCTCCTCGCACGACAGCCACGTGTTCCACGGCGTCGCCCCGCCCGCGCAGTTGAGGTTCGTGCCGTCCAGGATGCGGCGCGCCGCCGTCACCGTGCCGTCCGGGCCGAAGCGGAGCGCGGAGACGCCGCCGATCAGCGGGAGTTCGGAGTTGGAGACGTAGATCCAGCCGTCGCCGTCGGCGAAGCACGCGCCGCCGTCCGGCGCGCCGTGCCACGTGATGCCGCCGACCGCGCGGGTGGAGCGGGCGACGACGCGGCCCGTGAAGCCCTGCGGCAGCGCCAGCCCGTTGGCGTCGGGGGCCAGCAGCGGGCCGTACGGGCTGTCCGCCGCGGCGGCCGCCGCCGGGGTCGCGGCGGCGTGCCAGAGTCCGCCGGTGACGGCGACGGCGCCGGTACCTGCGGTCACTGCGCGGAGAAACGAGCGGCGCTCCATGGGGGGTCCTCCCGGTCCGGGGGTCGGTGGCTGCGTACGGGCGAAGGGGTGCCCGCGTCACGATGCCCACCCCGCCGGGAGCGGTGAACTGGTCCGGGTCACAAATCTGGGCGAACATTCTGTGACGCAGGCCGCCCGGTTCCCGGCGCGGCATCGCGTCAGACAGACGATAAAATGGGTCCGTGCCTCAACTTCGCCTCGCGCTGAATCAGATCGACGCCACCGTCGGCGACCTCGCCGGCAACTCCGACGCCGTCGTCCGCTGGACCCGGCACGCGGCCGACCGCGGCGCGCACTTCGTGGCCTTCCCCGAGATGGTGCTCACCGGCTATCCGGTCGAGGACCTGGCCCTGCGCTCCTCCTTCGTGGAGGCGTCCTGCGCCGCGCTGCGCGCGCTCGCCGGGCGGCTGGCCGCCGAGGGCCTGGGCGAGACGCCCGTGCTCGTCGGCTACCTCGACCGCAGCGACGAGCGCCACCGCTACGGGCAGCCGGCGGGCTCGCCCAAGGACGCGGCCGCCGTGCTGCACCGGGGCGAGGTCGTCCTCACCTTCGCCAAGCACCACCTGCCCAACTACGGCGTCTTCGACGAGTTCCGCTACTTCGTCCCCGGTGACACCATGCCCGTCGTGCGCGTCGCCGGCGTGGACGTCGCGCTGGCCATCTGCGAGGACCTGTGGCAGGACGGCGGCCGGGTGCCCTCCGCCCGGATCGCCGGCGCCGGCCTCCTCGTCACCGTCAACGCCTCGCCGTACGAGCTGAACAAGGTCGACACCCGTCTGGACCTGGTCCGCAAGCGGGCCCAGGAGGCGGGCTGCACGACGGCGTACGTCGCGATGACCGGCGGCCAGGACGAGCTCGTCTACGACGGCGACTCGATCGTCGTCGACGCGCGCGGCGAGGTCGTCGCGCGCGCCGCCCAGTTCACCGAGGAGTGCCTGCTGGTCGACCTCGACCTGCCCGCCGCCGCGGCGCAGCCGCCGGCCGGGATCGCCGACGACGGGCTGCGCATCGAGCACGCGACGCTGTCGGCGGAGCCCGTCGCGCCGTACCCCCACCGGTACGCGGGGGTCGTCGCGGACCGCCTCACCGACGAGGAGGAGATGTACACGGCGCTGGTCACCGGGCTGCGCGCGTACGTCGAGAAGAACGGGTTCGGCTCCGTCCTCGTCGGCCTCTCCGGCGGCATCGACTCCTCCCTCGTCGCCGCCGTCGCCTGCGACGCGCTCGGGCCGGACCAGGTGTACGGGATCTCCATGCCGTCGCGCTACTCCTCCCAGCACTCCCGCGACGACGCCGCCGAACTCGCCCGCCGCACCGGGCTGCACCTGCGCAGCGTCCCCATCGGCCCGATGTTCGACGCCTACATGGAGTCCCTGGGGCTGAGCGGGCTGGCCGAGGAGAACCTGCAGTCCCGGCTGCGCGGCACGCTGCTGATGGCCGTCTCCAACCAGGAGGGCCCGCTCGTCCTGGCCCCGGGCAACAAGAGCGAGCTGGCCGTGGGCTACTCGACGCTCTACGGCGACTCGGTCGGCGCGTACGGCCCGATCAAGGACGTCTACAAGTCGGTCGTCTTCCGGCTCGCGAAGTGGCGCAACGCGGCCGCCGCCGACCGCAACGAGATCCCGCCGATCCCGGAGAACTCCATCTCCAAGCCGCCCAGCGCCGAACTCCGCCCCGACCAGCTCGACACCGACTCCCTGCCCGACTACGACGTGCTCGACGCGATCCTGGAGCTGTACGTCGACCGCGACCACGGCAGCGCGCAGATCGTCGCCCGCGGGTACGACCCGGAGCTGGTGGAGCGGGTGCTGCGGATGGTCGACACGGCGGAGTACAAGCGCCGGCAGTACCCGCCGGGCACGAAGATCTCCCCGAAGGGCTTCGGCAAGGACCGCCGACTGCCGATCACCAACCGCTGGCGGGAGCGGGCCTAGGTGTATTGATCACGAGCGTTGTTAACGGTCGTGGGTATTGATCATGGCGAAGACCTCCGGTGTGGTGGAGGTGTCGAGTCTTCACCGCG
>NZ_JBIAMS010000041.1:0-36308 GCF_042874195.1 Streptomyces sp. NPDC004134
CCGGAGAGCCGGGCGGCCACTCCTCGGAAGCCATTGAAGGCAAGCACGTATCAGCCACACCCGGCCCCCCCGGGCCGCCCAACAACTTACGGAGCACGTATGAAGACCGCGCCCCCCTCCACCCCCGTGACCTCCCAGGCCCCGCTCAGCTCCCAGGTCACCATGACCCTTGCCGCGCTCGCCGCCACGGCCGCGACCCCGCGGCCCTCGGGGGAGACGGTGGCGGAGCAGACCGCGCGGATCCGCAGGGGCATCGTGGCGCAGTTGCAGAGCTCCACGGTCGTCAGCGGCTGGGAACTGCTGTGGCTGGCCCTCAGCCCGGACAACGCCAACCTCGTCTACGTCGCCCTCAACACCGACGGCTCGAACCAGATCGCCGTCGTCGTCCGCGGCACCGTCGGCAACCCGGCCGACATGCTCGAAGACCTCGACGTCGGCACGCTGGTGACGTTCACCCCGGCCGGGAGCGTGGCGCCGCTGGCGGTCTCGGCGGGCGCGATGGCGGCGTTCACGCAGGTCGCGACGGCGCGCGGGGCGGAGGGGCTGGCGGGGGACGTGACCGGCGCGGGGCCGGTCCCGCTGACGGCCACGCTCACGGAGGAACTGGCCGCACTGCTGCAGAACCTCCCGCCCTCGCCCCAGCCCACCGTCTACGTCATCGGCCACAGCCTCGGCGGCTGCGTCGCCACCATGCTCGCCCCGTACCTCCAGGCGTGGAGCTGGCCGGCGAACCCGCCGCAGCTCGCCCTCGTCACGTACGCGGCGCCGACCGCGGGCGGGCAGGGCTTCGCCGACTACGTCGACTCGCTGCCCTGGGCGCAGTACGAGCGCCACGTCAACGCGTACGACCTGATCCCGCTGGCCTGGTCGGACCTCAGGACGGCGCGGGACTGGTACCCGTCGCCCGGCCCCGCGGCGACCGACCAGGTGAAGGAACTGCTGCTGGTGATCGACGGGTTCAGGAAGGGCAACGTCTACGTCCAGCCCAGCGCGAACAACCCGATCACGGTCAACCCGCAGTACCACACCAACGACTCCGCGCTCACCAACAAGACCACCGCGGACTTCCTGGGCCAGGTCGCGTACCAGCACGCCAACGACACGTATCTCGCCCTGCTGGACGCCCCGGCGCTGGACGCAGGACCGGTGGTCACCGGCCTGAGCCCCACCACGGGACAGGGCGGCACGCAGATCGCGATCACGGGCACCGGCTTCGACACGAACACCGCCGTCGACTTCGGCACCGTGCCCTGCACGAACTTCACCGTGGACTCCGCCACCACCATCACGGCCTACGCCCCCGACGGCGCCGGCATCGCCGACGTCCGCGCCACCAACTTCCTCGGCACCTCCCCGGCCGCCCCCGCGGCCCGCTTCGCGTACGGCCCCATCGCCCCGGTGGCGATCACCTCGATCTCCCCGGCCCGCGGCCGGGTCGACACCAAGGTCACCGTCAACGGCACCGGCTTCACACAGGACGCCAAGGTCCTCTTCCGCAACCACGCCTCGGCACACGTCGACCACGAGTCCTCCACGACCCTCACGGCCAGGGCCCCCCGCCACCTCCCCACGGACCCGGCAACGGTCGACATCATGATCGTCACCGACTTCGCCACCTCCCCGACGGGCCCGTACGACGAGTTCACCTACGGCGACTGAGCCCGGCGCCCAGCGGACCCGGTGTCGATTCCGTCCAAGACGGCCGCCGCGGCGGCGATCTAGCGTGGCTCGGCAGCACGCCCGATCATGAGGAGACACACCATGCGTGACCTGGTCTACACCGCTTTCATGTCGCTCGACGGCGTCGTGGACTCGCCCGGGGGCGGGCCGGAGGAGGAGCACCGCAGCGGGGGATGGGTGGTCGACGACCTGGAGTTCGTCCCGGAAGCCTGGTCGCTGAAGGGCGAGGAACTCGCCGGCACCACGGCGCTGATGTTCGGCCGCCGCAGCTACCAGGCGTTCGCGCCGGTCTGGCCCGGCTCGGAGGACCACGCCGACTACAAGGAACTGCCCAAGTACGTGGTGTCCACCACGCTGTCCGACGACGACCTGGTGGACGGGTGGGGGCCGACGACCATCCTGCGTTCGACCAAGGACGTCGCCGCGCTCAAGGAGGGCGAGGGCGGCGCGATCTTCATCCACGGGAGCGCGGAGCTGGCCCGGCGGATGTCGGACGCGGGTCTGATCGACCAGTACAACCTGCTCGTCTTCCCCGTGCTGCTCGGCGCCGGAAAGAGCCTGTTCGGCCGGGCCGACCGCGACAAGCAGATGCTGGCGCTGCGGGAGTCGGAGAGCTACTCGAACGGGATCATGAAGCTGGTCTACGACGTCAAGCGCTGATCCGGATGGAGGGCGATCGCGCCGCCGGTGCCCTCGCGCAACTGCCCGGCGGTGCGGCCCACGTAGGAGCGCAGCGCCCGGGCCAGGTGCGGCTCGTCGTAGTAGCCGAGCCCGGCGACGACGGAGGCGGCCGGGGCGCCGCCCGCCAGCAGCTCCGCCGCGGTACGGGCCCGGGCTATCTGCGCGGCGGCCCCCCGGGTCAGCCCCGTCGCGGCGCGGAACCGGCGTTCGACCGTGCGCCCGGAGACGGCCGGACGGTGACCCCGCAGCACCTCGGCGACGAGCGGATCACGGACCACGACCCCGGCCCGGACGAGCCGCTCGACCAGGGCCTCGGCGTCGTCGGCACGGGGCGTCTCCCACCGCGCGCCGTCCAGGCGGAACGTCCGGCCGGCGGTGTCGGGCAGCTCCACGCCGCCGTCGACCAGCGCCGGCGTGGGCACGGCCCGCAACGAGGTGCCGAGGGCGAACTCGATGCCGGTGAAGGCCGCGCCCTCCGGCACCGGCGCCGTGCCGGTCCGGGTCTCGGGCCCGGTGACGGCCGCGTACGACCGGCCGTCCTGCCGCCAGAACACCAGGCCCCAGTGCACCCCGGCGACGGACGTCATCGCCGTGACCCGCCCGCTCGTACAGGTCCACACGCTGTCGACCCACGGTGAGTCGGACGGGCGCGTGTCGAAACGTAGCTCCACGCGCGAAGAATACGCCGCCACCCGATGAGGTGCCGCGGCCGTCGTTCTGCCTGGTCACCGGCGTGGAGGCCGTGGCGGGAATCGAACCCGCGTCACTCGCTTTGCAGGTCTGTTCGGGGTTGTCAGGGGGTTGTACGGGGTCGTTCACGAGCGTCCGGAGCGGGTTCGGGGTGTGCCCCGCGAACCTCGGTGAACGGCGCCGGACGCCCGTGAATGAGACCCAAAGTGAGACCCGGGGGCGCAGCCTCCCGACCTCGTTCAGCCGAAGACTTCGGCCGGCGGACCAGGAGTGCCGTCCTGGTCGTCGTCCTCCCCGTCGTCTTCAGCGTCCTCATAGTTCGTCAGGCGGTCACCCCTGCTGTCAGCGACGCGCAGTACGTCGGCCAGCGCTCGGGTGGAGGCTTGGAGTGCATTGCGGAGCGTGGGCACTCCTGCCGCACTGTCGCTCAGCACCTTCTGGCCGTCCTTGAGAGCCGCGTCGGCATCGCACAGTTGCTCCTCTTCGGCTGCGTCGGCGAGCGGCGCGAGTACGCTCGGGCCGTCACCCACGCTGAGGAAGCAGGGCTTGCCCGTATCGGTTGCCCACGGCAGGAGCCGAAGCCCTGGAACGGGTGCGGCGGTTTTCTCCCGGTCGTAGCTCAACGCTCTCGCCCTCCGACACGGGAATCGGTGATCGTGGTCAGCATGGTCCGTCCCATCCGGTGGCCGTTCGAAGAACGGTGAGTCTGGTCGTGGGGGTGATGATCAAGGTCTCGCCGGTCGCGAACGTGATCCGCTTGCCGCCTCCGGAGAGATGGACGAGGTCGCGCACGCTCAGGACCTGACCGCCTATCCGGATCTCGTCGCCGAGGAGGACCGAAGCGGCATCGATCTCGATGGCGACCTGCTTCTTACTTCGCGCCATGCGTGGCCCTTTCGTCGGGCACGGGGCTCTCGGCGCGGGCACGGTGACACGGGCAGTCGCACTGCTCGTAGGAGATGCCGGCGGCTGCTCGTGGCTGCTTGTGGCCGGCGTGGCGGCACTCCTGGTGCTGCCCGATGTGACAACCGGGGGACCGGTAGCTCATGCCTGGTTACCGCCCTGATGCGTCGTGCCAGAACGAGGGCGGCGCAGGTGCGCGCAGCCTTGGTCGCCGCGCTGCCGTGTACGGGCCTCGTGGGCGACGAAGTACGGGCGAACGAGGGCGCTGGGATGGCGCTCCGCGTACGAGGACGTCCCGGAGAGCTTCGGTGGGGCATCGAGGTGTCGGCTCACCAGCGCAGGAGGAATCGATCGGTGGCGTCCGGTGGCAGGAAAGAGCCAGCGTGCCGTTCGCTCTAAGGCTCGGACGAGGTATCGGGTCATGACAAACAGCTCCCTACGCCGGAGATCCGGTTCCCTCTGGTGTGGCAGCGCCGTCGCTCGGTGGGGCGTCGTTGAGGACGACGGCCCACGCCACGGAGCCCTGCGCACTGACTTCCATCCCGAACCGGTCACCTCGGCCCAGCGCAGCTAAGAGCTGGTCCCACGCCGCCCAGGACATGGCTTCTGGAGGGACGGCCTCGACCCGGATGGAACCGGCCTGGCGTTTGATGTGTGGGGTGAGCCCAGCCGCGGTGATCGCAGACGCGATCGATTGGGCCACGGCCTCGGGTCGGGACATGCGGAACCTCCGCCAGCTAGGGCTCACGTTGAGTAAAGCTGGCTATCTAGATTAAAGCTGGTGAGCTAGATTTTCCACATGCCTGAGCAGCCGCCCTACCTCCGCATCGCTGACCTGCTCCGGCGCCGCATCTCGGACGGCGAGTGGCCGCCGGGCGAGCGGCTGCCGTCCCGGGCGCGTCTCGCCGCCGACTACGGAGTCGGTGACGCAGTGGTCCGCCGTGCCCAGGAACTACTCATCTCCCAGGGCCTCCTGGAAGGGCGCGCAGGCTCAGGCACGTACGTTGCCGAGCCGCGCGAGCGCCTACGCATGGTCCGCTCGCTCCAGCGCACGCGGCGGGACGGCTCGCCCTTCCGCGCGGACATGGCCGACCTCGGCAAGACCGGAACCTGGGAGGCCCAGAGCGAAGCGAAGGTGCCGGCGCCACCCGCCATCGCGAGCCGCCTTCGGATCGCGGAGGGTGACCCCTGTGTCCGGACGGACTACGAGTTCATGGCCGAGGGCAAGCCGGTCCAGCTCTCGTCGAGCTGGGAGCCACTGAGCATCACGGGCGGCACCATCATCGTGCTGCCGGAAGGCGGCCCGCATGCCGGCCGCGGCGTGGTGGAACGCATGGCCGTGATCGGCGTCGAGGTGAGCCGCGCCGTCGAGCGACCGGAGCCCGGGGAAGCGTCAGCTCGCGAAGCGCAACTACTCGGCATCCCGCGTGGGGCTCTGGTCACGCACATCGAGCGCACGTACTACGCAGAAGACGGACGTCCGGTCGAGACTGCCGACATCATCATTCCCGCCGCCCGAGCGGAGATCGTGTACGAACTGGAGATCAGCTCCGAAGGGTGAGCTGGGGCTACGGCGCTCGGTCTCCACTCTTCCGGCGACGGGCTGCGCCCGTATCGAACGGGCGAAGACTCGGCATACGACGCGCAAGGCGTGCACCGACTCCAGCGAGGCGTATTGCTGGCGGGGCCTGATGCAGCGCGCGGATGTTCTGGCGCGAATCGTGCCGATACCGCCGCGCTGATGCGGATGTTGTGCGAGCACGTGAAGGAGTTCGGGACAGCCAAGGACGAGAGGTTATTCGCCGCCGAGCGAGGCGACGTCATCACGGCCTCGTTGTACTCGCGGGCGTGGAAGCATGCCCGGGGACTGGCGCTCCGCCCGGAGCAGGTTCCTCTGTGATGACCTCCCGACCGTACGACCTGCGGCACGCGGGCGTCTCTCAGTGGCTCAGCTCCGGCGTTCCAAGGAGGCGCGTCTGCGGCTGGCGCGGGAGGTGAAGCAGCGGCGGGGACTCGAAGTTTTCGGGCTTCCGCTCCCGCTACCTCCACGGCTCGGCCGATGCCGGGGAAGCAACTACCTGGTGCCGCCCTCTCCGATCCACGATGATCTGTATCATTGGCTCAGCCCCCAACTGCGGGGCGCCCGTGCTCTCTTCCAGTCGCATGACTCGCTGAGAGCGCGACCCACTGTGACCTCCACCTGGAGGTTTAGCGATGGAGAGGCGTATGCCCAATACCGCGTACATCTACGTCCCCAGCCCGTCACGAGCGAACCTGGAAATCGGCCTCAACGAGGGCCTCTGGGGCTGGCGCACGAGCGCCCTGGACCGGGGAAACGCACGTGCCGCTGTTCAGTCTCTGCAGATGGGCGACCTTCTGGTCCTCGGCCACCGAGGCCCCAACAGCCGAGTGGCGCCGGGCGGATGGGTCGGCGCTTCCCTCCGGCGGGTAATCATCGCCAAGGTCAACGCGCCTTACTTCACCGCTGCCTCCGAGGTCTGGCCCGACGACGACTACCCGGAGCGCATCGCATTCGAGATCCTCAGCGAAGAAGAGGATGTCAGCGGCAGCGCACTGGGTGCCGATGCCATGGAAGCCTTGAGGCTGTCCGCAAACAAGCAGGGCGCCGCCGTCCTGCAACCAGGGACGTCCGCGGTCGCGACCCTCGCCGACGCCCTGCCTCCTCTGGAGCAGCGTGAGGGTGCGGAGAGCATCGATCACGAGGGCGAGGACAGTGCTGTCGCGCAGGTGCTCGTCCGTCGCGAGCAGGCCAAGCTCCGCAAGCGACTTCTCGATGGTGCCGACATCGCGTCCTGTGACCTGTGCGGACGCACCCTTCCCGTCCGTTTCATCCGCGCCGCCCACATCAAGCGTCGTAGCGCGGCGACCCGCGAAGAGCGTCTGCAGTTGGCCAACATGATGCGTGCGTGCCTCCTGGGCTGCGACGAACTTTTCGAGCACGGGTACGTGCACGTCACGCCTGATGGTCACATCGCGGCAGGCGACAAGGCCAAGACGACATCAGATCTCCTAGACGCGGCCAAGAACCTCGAGGGCCGGGCAGTTGCCGGCTTCGAGCCCGTGAAGGGTGCCTTCTTCGGCTGGCATCGGAACAACGTCGCCGTCTGAACTGACGTCATGGGGCGGCTTCCGCAGGAGCCGCCCCATGCGTGCCGCCCGGCGAGCCCCACCCGTTACTCGGGCACTCCCTATACCTGTCAGACGACCAGGTGGCGCGAACTAGTCGAGGGACGATTCGACATCAGACGTTAAGCGACAAGTTCAGTGCGGTTTCCAGCCGTCCTCGTACGCTCTGGAGTCGAGCCGCGTCGACCTGCAGCGCCTCTGCAAGGCTGCTCAGGTCGTTCAGGGTGCCTTTCACCCGTCGCCAGGTGGGTTCTTGCCGCAGGAACTGTTCCACAGCGGCAAGCGCCTGGTCCCAATCGGCCGTCGCACACGCTACGACGATCAGATTGCCCCGTGCGTGAGCTGCGTCAGGACCGGTCCCGGTTCCTTGGCTCGTGAGTAGGGCTATCGCCTGACGCCAGCACTCGTGCTCCTCTTCCCGCCCCATGAGCCGGCACAACAAGGCCAACTCGTGCAGAATCCAAGCGTTGTCGGGGTCGAGGTCGTGGGCGAGGTTGAGGTCTGCGAGGGCTCGCTCGTAATCGCCCATCTCCCGGTGGGCTATGCCGCGCTGGGTGAGGACTTGGGCGTCGTCGGGGTCGAGGTCGTAGGCGAGGTTGAAGTCAGCGAGGGCTCGCTCGTGATCGCCCATGTCCCGGTGGATCATGCCGCGCTGGGTGAGGATCCAGGCGTCGTCGGGATCGAGGTCGTGGGCGAGGTTGAGGTCTGCGAGGGCTCGCTCGCGGTTGCTCATCTCCCGGTGGATCCTGGCGCGCTGGGTGAGGACACGGGCGTTGTCGGGGTCGAGGTCGTGGGCGAGGTTGAGGTCTGCGAGGGCTCGCTCGTGATCGCCCATCTCCTCGTGGGTTATGCCGCGCTGGGTGAGGACTTGGGCGTCGTTGGGGTCGAGGTCGTGGGCGAGGTTGAAGTCAGCGAACGCCTGGACGTGGTTGCTCATCTCCCGGTGGGCTATGCCGCGCAGCGTGAGGACTTGGGCGTTGTTGGGGTCGAGGTTGTGGGCGAGGTTGAAGTCAGCGAACGCCTGGACGTGGTTGCTCATCTCCTCGTGGGTTATGCCGCGCAGCGTGAGGACTTGGGCGTTGTTGGGGTCGAGGTCGTAGGCGAGGTTGAAGTCAGCGAGGGCTCGCTCGTGATCGCCCATGTCCCGGTGGATCATGCCGCGCTGGGTGAGGATCCAGGCGTCGTCGGGGTCGAGGTCGTGGGCGAGGTTGAGGTCTGCGAGGGCTCGCTCGTGGTTGCTCATCTCCCGGTGGATCCTGGCGCGCTGGGTGAGGATACGGGCGTTGTCGGGGTCGAGGTCGTGGGCGAGGTTGAGGTCTGCGAGGGCTCGCTCGTGGTTGCTCATCTCCCGGTGGATCCTGGCGCGCTGGGTGAGGACACGGGCGTTGTCGGGGTCGAGGCCGTGGGCGAGGTTGAGGTCTGCGAGGGCTCGCTCGTAATCGCCCATGCCCCGGTGGGTTATGCCGCGCTGGGTGAGGACTTGGGCGCTGTTGGGGTCGAGGTCGTGGGCGAGGTTGAAGTCAGCGAACGCTCGCTCGTGATCACCCATGACCTGATGAACCGTGCCGCGCAGCGTAAGGACTTGGGCGTTGTCGGGGTCGAGGTCGTGGGCGAGGTTGAAGTCAGCGAAGGCTCGCTCGTGATCGCCCATGAGGCTGTGGGTCACGCCGCGTCCGGTGAGGGCTAGTTCAGCCTCGGGGTCAAGGGCAAGGGCGTGTGTAAAGGCGTCGAGGGCATTTTGGCGGTTGCCCGCGTTGTGGTGCTCGTAGCCGAGGAGAGCGTGGGCGAGCGCCTGGCTGGTGGTGTCAAGACCGGGGACAGTGATGAGGTGTTCGAGGGCTGGCAGACTGCTGTCGGCACCGGTATCCGCCGCCTCGGCCAGGCGTCGGCCCCAGTGGCTAAGGGCAGGATCGTTGGTGTCCTGGCTTGCCTGGTGGAGAGTCTGAGCCCAGCGGCGGAGCGTGGGCAGACCGTGGTCACAGGCGTGGATGGTCTCCACGAGAGCGGCGGTCAGGGCGTGTCGGGGGTTGGCGCACAGGCGGTGGTAGGTCTCGGCCAAGCGGTGAGCACGCCACTCTCCGTCGTGCCAATGGTCGAGGTCGCCGTCGAGGGCTGCTTCTTCGATGACGTCTCGGCGTTGCTGATGGTGGTCAGCGAGGCGGGTGTGCCGTTCGCGCCATTGGCCCTGGGTGTGGGTGCGCTGGTGGCGGAGCATGAGGGCACGGACGGTGTCGTGGTAGCGGACCTGCCCGTGGTGCTGGCGGATGAAGGGCAGCGTCCGCAGCCAGGCGTAGGAGTCGGCGGTCTCACCGGGGACAGCCGCGTGATAGATGTCCTCATCCAGTTGGAGGGGCAGGGCGCAGGCCAGGGCTGCTGCCCGGCGTGCGGGGTCACCGATCCACCGGAGGAAGCGATCGACGGCCGTTTCGGACGGGTCGATGATCTCGCCCGGGGCGGTTGGGTGTGGCTGGGCGAGCATGTCCACCAGGACCGGGAGGCGGCCGGACAGGCGCAGGATGACCTCGACGACGGACTCGTCACGTACACCGCGTCGGGCAAGAAGGTCGCGGGCCTCGGTCTCGGTGAAGACCTCCAGGGGTACCTCCGTCAGGACCTCGGTCCAGTCGCCCCAACACTGCGGGTTCAACCGTCCCTGTCCAGCGAGCACGACGATGACGTTGGCTGCCAACTCGCCGTAGCCGTCCTTGCAGGTGATCTCCCGCAGCCACGCGTCCAGAACGGGGCCGGTGCGTTCGTAGACATCGAAGAACAGCACCACCAACTCCCGCGCGTCGGCCACCTTCGCCAGATCCTTCAGGAAGAGAGGCGTGAGCACCTTCAGCGGCGACATCACCAGCTGCACGTTCTCGACCCCGCCCAGCCGGGCCGACAATGCCATCCGTACCCGGTCGAGCCCCATGGCCATTCGCTCCGGGTCCAGCACACCGGCCAGTCCCCCGATTCCCGGCACCGCACCCAGACCCATCAACGCCCCGCGAGCGGCGACCGCGCTGCCCGCCGACACCACAGGCGCCCCCTCGGCCGTTTCGGGCTCCGCCACGACCGCGCGCGCGGCCTCGTGCCGGTGCTTGCGGTACTCCTCCAACTTCTTCTCGAACTCCCGAAGCTCCGCGCCCTGCTGTCGCAGCGATCCGGCAATGGACTCCATGGCCTCGACCGCGTCATGGACATCGTCTTCGACGACCGCGGTCACCGCCTGATCGCGCTCCTCCGCCTGCTGCCGCCACTGCTGCACTAGCGCTGTCTTCCCCACCCCGCTCTGACCGTGCACGTGCCACAGGTGACGGAAGAGGGACGCCCCCTCGAACGGATCACGCGCCAGGTTCTCCCGGAACGCCGCGAGCTGCTCACCCCGCCCGATGAAGCTCCCGCGCCGCTGCCGCCGCAACAACTCCTGCCGCGTAGGCCGCCGCTGTGCCATCCGGTGCCCCTTCCCATGACCGACCGCACGCACCACCAGCATCGTAGCCACGGACTAACCCTCCGTGCAGAAACGGACGCGCCGCTACGGTTGACGGCCCCGCGAACGACTCTCAGTCACGCCCCGCCGGGATATGAACCTGCACTATGGGCGTCGGACACGAACTCGACGAAGGCCGGCTCGGGACACGCTGCTCGCCTGTATTCCCGCGTTCGCTGCCGAGCACGGTGCAGAAGCTGTGACCAAAGAGCACAGCGAACTGGCCAAGTAGGGCCGACTGTAGCCGAACATCCCACACGTCGCCTCCGTGGGTGCTTCAATGCCGCAACATGGGGATGATGGCGGATGGTTGGTACGAGGACGGTTCCTTCTGGCAGTTCGCCGTCACGACGGCGGTTGCGATGGCAGTCGGTGCACTTGGCGCATGGGCCGGGTTCAGGGCAAGCAATCCGAAGCGCAAGATCGTCTGGTGGGTGCAGTCCGACACATCCCTCATCAGCTTGCCGCAGCTTTCTTCGGGCGACCCGGGATTGTCGGTGAACATCGGGACTCTGCGGCTGTATGAGCCGCGTATAGTCGAACTCGCGATTGCGAATCGAGGTCGACGCGACGTCACTGCGGCTATGTTCCACGGTGGTGAGTCGATCAGGTTCAAGTTCAATGCTGTTGTGTACGGGGTCCTCGACATCAAAACCGCTCCTGGCGGGACAGTTCGACCGGCGGTTGCACACAACGAGATCGACAACTCCGATTCGCACCCCATCGGTGAGGAGTGGCTCGATTTCCCTCCATGTCTTTTGCGTCGTGGGCAGGTCGTTTCAGTGATGGTCCTGGTAGACGGCATCCAGTGCGAGGTGGAGTGCGAGCGTGCTCCTCTGGTCGACGTGGAAATGGCAAACGAGATCCCGGTGGGCCGCTCACGCCTTGTAGGCGAGGCCCTTGAGGGTGTCTTCTCCGTGACCCCTCTGGGTGGGCTACTTTTTGGGCTTGGCCGACAGTTCTCGAGACGACCCTGACCAGTGGCAGAAGTCGACTGGGCGATCGGATCGGCGTTTTGATCCCGGAAGAAGTAAGCGGGAGATCATCCTGCGATGCCGGGTAGGTGTGCGTTCACCTCGCGAACGCATCGGGACAGGCGAGAAAGCTCAACGACTGACACTCCGTCTGTGCGTAGTATCTCGACTCCGTCAACATCGGTTACGAACAAGTCCGGCTCTCGCCAGGCGATGACGACCCGGGGAATGCCAGCAGCCAGAATCAGTTCGGTACACGTCCGAGGTCGCGAGCTTCGTTTGGCGCAAGGTTCCAAGGTGCTGTAGATCGTCGCCGCGCCAAGGCGCACGTCATCCGGCGCGAGTTTGGCGAGAGCCGACTCCTCGGCGTGAACGTGCGGATCCGTCTCGCGGGAGTAGCCGTTCGCGATCTCGTTGCCGGCGGCATTCACAATGATCGCGCCGACCGAGAACGCCGTCTCGCTCGGCGGGCAAAGGCGGGAGAGATCGATGGCTCGGCGCATCCAGGCTTTGTCTGTGCCGGATGGCTCCGCGGTCACGTGTGGCTCTCCTGCTTAGGGAGGTAGCGCATGAGCACGACATCGCCGATCTGTCGGGCCTCGGCGAGCGCCATGCGTCGAGTCGACGCCCAGGGGTAGTCGGCAGGGTGAAGGAAGCGTGGAGCGTCGGACTGGCCGACGATGAGCGGGGCCACGGCCAAGTGGATCTCGTCAACTAGGTCTTGAGAGAGGAAAGCGGTGTGGATGTGGCCGCCGCCCTCCACCATGAGGCGTTGGATGCCGCGCTCGCCGAGGTCGTCCAGGAGGGCGCCGAAGTCCAGGTCCTCCCCAGTGGAGACGACATCGGCGAGACCCTTCAACCGAGCGCGTAGCTTGTCCTCGGCCGCGTCCGTTGTGTACGCGACCTTCTCCCCACCGTGGTGCCAGAACTTCAGCTCGCGCTCCAGATCGCCGGTCTTCGTCACGGTGACCTTGAGCGGGTAGGCGGGCTTGCCGGCTGCTTCGCGGGCTGCGCGTCGATCCTCGCTGTTCACCAGCAGCCGCGGGTTGTCGGCCCGCATCGTTCCGGCACCGATCAGGATGGCGTCGGAGTCGGCGCGGACCTGATCGACGCGGTCGAAGTCGTCGGCGTTGCTCAGCAGCAGCCGTGATGGACTCGTGTCGTCAATGTAGCCGTCTATCGAGGTCGCGACGCTGAGTGTGACGTACGGGCGGGGCACGCTATCTCCTCGGTGGCTGGCTGACGGGAGCAGACGATACGAGTTCAGGCTTGCTTGAGTACGGCGTCCCTCATGGCGTCCTTGAACTCGTTCACGGTGAGGACGCTATGCCACTTGCCGAGGTCTTCGTCCAGGCGGGCCAGCTCTCGCGTGATGCGCCCGGAACCGGTCTCAACGCCGATACGGAGGGCTTGCATGCCTGCGCGCCCGGCTTCCTCGGCTTCCCCTGCTCCTGCGAGGGCGACAGCCTGACGGGCCAGGTAGACACCGCGGTCGCGGTGGAACTCGGCCGGAAGGTTGGTGATGGCGCGGCCGAAGCTCTCGGCGGCTGCCTGGTGGTCGCCGAGGACGTTGAGGCTCTGTGCGCGGTGCACCTCGATGTAAGCGGCGTCAAGCCAGACCCCCCACGGAGACGCTGGGTCGGGATCCATGGCTTCGCGTAGCTCGTGAGCGTGGTCGTAGGCGCGCTTGCAGGCGTCCGCGTCGCCCTGGAGCGCGTGCCCATGTGCGCCGAACGTCGCGGCTACGGCGGCGAGTCGGCTACCCGGCTCCGCGCGATCCTCGGCGGCCTCGGCGACGTCCAGGGTCTCGATGGGATCACGCATGTCGCCGGCGAGTTGGCTGCGCCGCGCGAGGATGTAGGTGGTGAGTTCAGCGTCCCCGGTCAGGTGGGACAGCTCCAGCGCTTCGCGCGTCCAGTGTTGGGATGCGCGGAAGTTGCCCGCGTCCTGGTGGAACCAGCCGGCCAGCTCTGCGTACTGCGTGTGTAGCTGTAGGAGCTGCCGGCGGTCCTCACCTCGAAGCTCTCGCCGTAACGACCTCATGGCTGCCATCTGGCGCTCAACGACCGGGATGCTCTGGTACGGCCCGAACATGTTGTCGTTGTCGATCAGTACACGACGAGTGGCCTGTAGGTGCTCGATCGGATTCATCGCGGGCAACGTCCCAGGTGTCGGCGAGTTGGCGACAGCCGGAGCATCCGAGAGGGCGGCGATGGCCGCCGCCGTCCCGAGAGTGCCGAGCAGCGCACGACGCGATATCGACACGAAGATGATCCTTCCGTCATCGGTACGGGCGGGGATGGAGATCCCCTCCGACGACGTTGCCTCACCTTCCGAACTGTCCTCCAGAAGGACAGAGCTTTGGGACACATCAGGGCCCTGATTGGACACATGGACACCTGGCTGGGCACGTGTCTCAGGGCTTGTCGAGGCTGCGGCCTGGATGCGCCGGTACTTGCGGACCAGCGCCCCCTCGGCGCGTAACTCGTGGTCGTAGGCCGTCACCAGGTCAGCCGACGCGGCCTGGTCCCCGCGCTCGACTCGGGCCATGTAGCTGGGGCTGTAGTTGATTCGCCCGCTCAGCTTGCCCAGTGATCGGCCCCGGTGGGTACGCCACTCCCGCATCTCCGCACCCAGCTCGTGGTGAGGCCCCGCCTCTGGCGTGAGCGCTCTGGGCTTCTGTCCCACGCGACCTCCACCCCTGTGTCCTTTGCGGCGGCTCCATCGAGGCCACATGGACAGTCTTTTGACGGACCGCCGGTGGCCGTACAACAGATGCACAAGCCGAACACAGCCTATCGACGCAGAGTCGGTGCCGCAGCGAAGAGGACGGAAGGAGAGGAGGTGAGGATGCTACGAGTCAGCGCGGTCCGGAAGCCTCTCTTCGAGGATCTGCAGGCGCTCGGCCAACGCGGCAAGCTGAGCCTGGAGTTCTGCGAACTCAGCCGCGGTGACGGGCGCGGCCGATGCCCCGCGTGGGGAGTCGAGGTCACGGACGAAGCTCCCGCGACTGGTGGTGAAGATCCAGCCTTCGTTCCGCAGGCGAGTGAGCGATTTCTGGACCGTCGCCGACACGAAGCCGTACTGCTCGATGAGCTGCCGCACAGAAGGCAGCTTCTGGCCGGGCTCCAGTGCACCGTTCTTGATCTCTTCGCGCAGGGTATCGGCTAGCTGCTCAAAGGCGGGCCGGGGGTCGTCGTCAGCTCTGCTCACATCTCCGAGGGTACCCACGCCTGACACGTATTAGCACGCTCGCAGCTTCAGCGGGCTTGCGAGATAGTACGTACTGCTACATAGTGCTACGTACGCCCGAAGGGTCCCGTGAAACGGGCCCGAAGGAAGCGACTGTTCCTTGAGAACTCCACAGAGCGCCAAGCCGAGTGATTTTGGTCCGCGATGCCGCCTGAGCTGCGGCGTCGCGGGTCATGACCACTCGTCTGAGACGAGCGGTTCGCAGCCAGGGGATTCCTGGCTGCCCGACTCGGAAGGAGAACGATCATGTTGCTCGCCATTGGTGACGTCGTCCGTGACCGCCGGGACGATGCCGTGGGCACGGTCGCCGGCATTGCCTCGGGGGCGGTGCTGTTACGGCTCAACGACGCCGTTCGGCCGGTGCCCTCGGCGAACGTCGAGATGGTGGCGCGTGCGGTCAAGCCGCGGACGCCGTCCACGGACGTCGCCAACCTCTGCTTCATCGCGCTCGGGCTGATCACCGGCGTCGTCGTCGGTACCGCCGTCGCTCAGCTCGGCGGGGGAGCGGTCCTTGTCTTCTCGGTCACCTTCACCTTCACCGTGGCCGTGGCTTCCGGCCTGAAGGGCGCCTTTCTGCGTCCTCGGCGCGTTCGCGTCTGACTTGCATACGTCCAGCAGCGGACGGCGGCACTCCCGACCAAACAGCGCTCGCCGTCGCTGTCTTCCCTATCCCAACCAGGAAGTAGGAGTTCGGAGAATGACCATGAAGTCCTTCGTCGCCGGTCACGAGGTCGTCACCGAGGACGATGCCTTGGAATTGGTATTCGGCACGCCGCCGGAACTGTGGCTCGGCGTGGACGGTGAGAGTGCCGAGGAGCGCGCGGCTCGCCAGGACGCGGCACGCGACATCCTTACCGAAGAGCCTGAGCTGTACAGCCGGGTCACCGCTCTCCTGGCCAACGCGCTCACATCGCTGGTCTCGTCTTCCCCGACCGTCGTCTTCGTCGGTCCGCTGCTGAGTGGTGAGGCGGCTTGAACCCGCCTACGGGACTGAGCGCGAGGCAGATCCGTTCCGCCGAACGGACGCTCTCGGCCGGCACGTGGAGCATCATCCTCGGTGCGATCCTCTTCTCCGTTCTGACCGTCACTCCGCTCGTCCGCAGCGTGACCCCGGACGGGTGGGAGCTGACGGCGCCGGTACTGCCGTTGGTGGTCGACGCGGCTGTCGTGATCGTCGTACGTCTCGACTCGACCATCGCTCGTCTCGGTGGCTCGGCTGGGCCATGGCCGACAGTGCTTCGCTGGTTGACCGGCGTCATGACACTCGCCCTCAACGTCGGCTACTCGGCGCTCCATGGCGATCTGGTCGGCGTCGCTGTTCACGCCGTCGCTCCCACTCTTCTGATCGTGACCGCCGAGGCGGGACTGGCCTACCGGCGCGCGATCACTGCCGCGCTTGAACGCATCGAGCGTGAGCACCGTGAACAGGTCGAGCGTGAGCAGGCCCGCCGCGATGAACGGGCGCGTCTGGCTCGTGAGGAGCGTGAACAGGAGCGCGAATCTGCCGAGCGACGCGAGCGGGAAGCACGCGAGCACGCCGCTCAACTGGAACAGCAGCGTGCCGAGCGGAAAGCAGCCGAGCGCCGTGAGGAGCGTGAGCACGAAGAGCGTATGCGCCGCTTGGACGCGGAGCGCGAGGAGCGCGAGCGGCGTGAACAGCGAGAGTTCGAGCTGGCCCGCGAGGCGCGCGAACGGGCCGACCGCGACCGCCATGAACAGCAGCAGCGGTCCGTTCATGAACGCGCAGAGCACGCCGCTCCTGACCGCCAGCCGCAGCCCGGCACAGCGGGCAACCAGCCGTCGCCGAATGCCATCGCTGTGACCGCAAAGCTGAGCGAGGCGGAGGCACTGGAGGTCATCCGTACCGCCGATCCGAATCACACCGTGCGACAGCTCGCCGAGCTAACCGGCTGGTCAATCGGCTGGGTCAGCGTGCGCATGCGCGAACTTCAAGGCGTGGCCCGAGAGCCGGCCACGGCATCTCAGTAGTCCGCGGGGTCCGGTCTCAACCGACCAAAGCAGCGGCCGGACCCCGCTCGTTCCTCCCAGGGGAAGGACAGTTGGAAGTGAATCACGAGGACAACGAGCGAGAGCTGTTCAAGCGGCTCGAAGCCGAAGTGTTCGCCGACGCACCCGCCGAAGCGGGTGGCGATGTAGTCGACTTCGACAAGGCCCGGCCGACCCGATCCGACACCAGCGGATCGGCGGACGGATCGGGTGTCGAGGCGGATGACGATGACGCCGACCGGCCGCGGCCGGTCGACGGCCCGCAGCCGAAGGACCCGGGGCTGATGGGTCAGGCGCGTGAGGCTGGGCGGCGGGAGTTGGTGCCGTCCTGGCTGAAGACCCGTGCCGAACTGGGTACGGCGGTGCGGTGGCTGGCCGCGTACGTGGGGCACATCGTGGCCTTTCACGCGCTGCGTTCGCCGGTCTACGCCGGCCGCCTGCTGCGGCACACCCCGCGTGGTATCGGACGCAGTCTGCGCGGCTGGCGCCGGTGGGCCTCCGACGCTGAGGGCGCGGGGCTGCGGTCCGCGGAGGCGTTTCGGGAGCACACCGGCGAGTATCTGAAGCTGTGCCGGCAGCGGGATCGGCGGGTGCGCTGGCGCGGCGCGGTGACCGTGGTCATACTGCCGATCCTCACCACGGTCGCGCTGCTCTTGGGCTTCGCCGCCCCGTGGTGGGTCCAGGCGCTCGCCACCGCCGCGGCGGTCGGGGTATTCGGTGCGGTTGGGGCGCCGGCTGATTCGCCGATCTCGCAGCATGCGGTGGTCAAGACCGAGGCGCCGAAGCTCACCGCCTCCATGGTGGTTACCGCGCTGGGGGCGCTGGGCAATGCGGAGCTGAACGCGGCCATCAAGAAGGGCGCAGGGCTGCGCTTCACCTCGGAGATTCACCGCGACGGACCTGGCTGGCGGGCAGACATCGAGCTGCCACCGGGGGTGACGCCGGATGACGTCATCGACAAGCGCAAGGAGCTGGCCTCCGGGCTGCGCCGGAAGCTCGGGTGTGTGTGGCCGATGCCCAACCCGGACGACCACGAGGGCACGCTGATTCTGTGGGTGGGGGACCGGCCGATGCACGAGGCGAAGGCGCCGGCCTGGCCGCTGGCGAAGTCGGGCACGGTGGATCTGTTCAAGCCGGTGCCGTTCGCGAACAACCAGCAGATGCGCTGGGTGAACGTCACTTTGATGTTTGTCGCGTGCGTCATCGGCTCGATTCCGCGCATGGGCAAGACGTTCCTGATGCGTCTTCTGCTGCTGATCGCCGCGCTGGATCCGCGCGCTGAGCTGCACGCCTACGACTTCAAGGGCACCGGCGACTTCCGCCCGCTCAGGCCGGTATGCCACCGCTACCGCTCCGGCGAGGAAGACGAGGACATCAAGTACTGCCTCGATGACCTGCGGGAGCTGAAGGCCGAGCTGCGGCGGCGTGCGAAGGTCATCAACTCGCTGCCGCTGTCGCGCTGCCCGGAGTCCAAGGTCACGTCCGAGCTGGCCTCGGACAAGCGGCTTCGGCTGCACCCGGTGATGGTGGCGATGGATGAGTGCCAGAAGGCGTTCGAGCACGAGAAGTACGGCAAGGAGATCCAGGAGATCGTCACGGACTTCGTCAAGCGCGGTCCGGCGCTGGGCTTCATCACCGTGCTGGCCACACAGCGTGTGGACAAGAACTCCATCCCCACGCCCATCAGCGCGAACGCGGTGCTGCGGTTCTGCCTGAAGGTCACCGGCCAGATGGAGAACGACATGATCCTTGGCACGTCGATGTACAAGGCCGGGTATCGCGCCACGATCTTCTCGTTCAAGCGGGACAAGGGCATGGCCTGGATGGCCGGCGAGGAAGACGAACCGACCATCATCCGCGGCACCGAGGTCGACGCCACCCTGGCGGACACGATCGCGTCCCGCGCCCGGAAGCTGCGCGAGGACTACGGCAACGTCACCGGCATCGCCGCCGATGAGGACCTGACCACCGACGCTGCGGCCGTCTACGACCTGCTTGCCGACATCCGCACCGTCACCACCGCGGAGGAAGAGCGGATCTGGAACGAGCGGATCGCCGCCCGCCTGGCCGAGCTGCGCCCGGAGGTCTACGGCGGGTGGAAGACCGAGAACGTCACCACCGCGCTCAAGCCGTACGGGGTGAAGACGACTGGCGTCGCGGGCACGACGGACGCCGGGGAGCGCACCACCCGCCGCGGCATCGTCCGCACCCACATCCTCAAAGCGATTGCAGAGCGTGACGACAAGCGGGACGCGGCCTGACGGTCCCACGGTGCTACCGGTAGCACCACAGCCTGCTACCGGTAGCACCCCCGCTAGCACCCCAAAGTTGATCTCACCAGCGGCGTAGCGCATAGCGGCCCATCCGCGTCAACCCCACACAACCCCGCTGAACCAGCCCCGGGAGACCCCCATGCTCACTACTACCACCATCCCGCTCGCGGTCACTCTCTGTTACGTCGGGCTGTGCGTCGTCAGTCCGTACGGCAACTGCCGCAAGTGCTATGGCTTCGGCTTCAAGACCAAGACCACCCGCCGCGGCCGGGTCAAGCGCGGCCGTGACTGCCGCCGCTGCCGTGGCTACGGCCGCCGCATCCGCATAGGCCGCTGGATCTACAACCGCGCCGCCCGCATCTACCGCGACGCCCACAGCCCCACCCCCACCCCCGCCCCCGGCACCCGCCCGGGGCCTCGGAACACGGGAAGGACACCCCGCCGATGAACCTGACCATCTCCGTCGTGCTGCTCGCCGGCATCGCACTGGCCGTAGTGCTGCGCCTGAAGTCCGCCACCCTCACCGGCGCCGTCATCGCCCTCCTGTTCGGCTTCTACCTCGCCGACACCGACGCCGCCCCCACCGTCAACGAACTCGTCACTGCCATCGCCGACGCCGTCCGCGGCATCGGCAACTGACCGGAACGGAGAACGGTTTGAACGCCATCTCTCCCCGTCCGCAGCACATCTCTCTCATGGCCGTCGGCGAGCTGCGCGACGCCTTCACCGCTCTCGACCACGGTGACCGAGGCACCGCCGTCGCCAGCCTCATGGCTATCGATGCCGAGTCATGGCAGGCCATTGAGCGGCGGCTGACTCTCCTCGGCGGAAGCGTCGCCGACCTTCTCAGCGCCCTCGAAATCGAACCGTGAGCCCCATCCGAGCAAGCCAGGGAGGAGAAGTGACACCCGATCCCAACGCCGCGGCGTGCCCGCCGCCCGAGGTCGCCTACGCGAACGCGCCGCGCATCATCCCAGAGATTTCGTGGGTGGCCGGCGCGGCAGCCGACAAGGAATTCGGTGTCCCGATGGGACGCGAATTCTGGCTCCGCAAGGCTGCCCTGCTCGACCGCATCGCTCTCGCCGAGGTCCAGGCGTACGCGCCCGAAGTCGCTGCCGCAGCAGTCGAGACGGCGGAAGACGCGGCGGGACGGCTCGCCGACTTCGACCACACCCACTACACGACGCGCGGCCCCTTCAAGCCGCTGTTGCACCCGCCCGGCCGGTCCTACCGGCCCTACGTCCGCCAGGAGTACCTGGCGTGGCTCACGTCTCACACCGACTCCTAGCTGCGCCCGGAGGCGGCGGCACTCCCGACCAAGGTCGCCCGCCGCCTCCGGTCTCCCTATCCCAACCAGGAATCAGGAGGGCACCAGCATGCCATCCGAGTCCGCGGACGCGCCGTACAGCAATGTGCGCGCTCTGTTCGATCAGTCCGACAGCAGCGGTCCGCCGAACGACGTGGAAGCCGAGGCGGCTGTTCTCGGCGCCATGATGCTCCGCGCCGAAGCCATCGCCGAAGTGACCGAGACCCTGAACCCGGCGGACTACTACCGGCCCGCCCACGAGACGATTCACCGGGCCATCGTCGCCCTGCACGAAGAGGGCCAACCGGTCGACGCGATCACCCTCACACACCACCTGGACCGCGTCGGCGACCTGCGCCGCGTCGGTGGCCCCAGCTACCTCCACTCCCTCGTCCAGGCCGTGCCCACCGCCGCGAACGCCGGGTACTACGCCGAGATCGTTCACGAACTGTCCGAGCGCCGCCGCCTCATCGAAGCGGGAACGCGTCTCGTACAGGCCGCCTCGACTCCGGACGCTTCCGCCGCCGAAGTGCGGGAAGCACTCGCCCTCGGCGACCAGAAGCTTCCTGACACCTGGCAGGAGCCCGTTCCCCTCAATACCCGACCGACGCTCCCGCCCTTCCCCCTGCACACCTTCCCCGGCTGGCTGCGTGAGTTCGCTGCCGGCATCGCCGAGGAGACGCAGACGCCTGTCGACATGGCGGGTTCTCTGGCCCTGCCCGTTCTGGCGACGGCTGCCGGAGGGCGCTGCGTCGTGCAGGTGCGCGGCAGGTGGCGTGAGCCGACCAATCTCTATGTGGTGGTCGCTCTCCCGCCCGCCAACCGCAAGAGCGCCGTCTTCGCCGCGATGACCGGCCCTCTCTACGATGCGGAAAAGTCGCTCGCGGAAGAGATGGCCGGGCACATTCTGGAAGCCGGCCTGACGCGCAAGATGGCGCAGGAAGCAGCCGACAAGGCCGCCGCTCGTGCGGCGGCGGCCGAGGGCCCTGAGCATGACTCGCTCGTCGCCGAGGCGATCGGCCTGGCACAGCAAGCCGAAGGGCTCACCGTTCCCGCGCGGCCCCGGCTGCTGGCCGACGACTCCACGCCGGAGACCGTCACATCCCTCATGGCCGAGCAAGGCGGGCGCCTGGCCGTCATGTCCGCCGAGGGCGGCATCTTCGACATCATCGCCGGGCGCTACTCCGGAACACCCAACATGGAAGTGTTCCTGAAGGGGCACGCCGGAGACCGGTTGCGCGTCGACCGACGCTCCCGCGAGGAGTCCATCGAAGCCCCGGCTCTCACCATGGGTCTGGCGGTGCAACCGACCGTCTTGGAGGACATCGGCAAGCACCGCGGATTCGACGGGCGCGGCCTCCTCGCCCGGTTCCTCTACTCCGTGCCGGAATCCCTGGTGGGCTATCGGAACAGCGACCCCGATCCAGTGGCGGACGCCGTTGCTGCTCGATATGAGCGCAATATCGTCGCGCTCACGCTCTCCCTGGCGGACTGGACGGATCCGGCCGTCCTCCAGCTCACTCCGGCCGCCGACAGCACGTTGAGGCGCTACCAGGAGGAACTGGAGATCCAGCTACGTCCCAAGGGCGGCAAGCTGGGTCACCTCCAGAAGTGGGCGGGCAAGTTGGTGGGCGCGGTCGCGCGCATCGCCGGGCTGCTACACCTGGCCGCCCACCTGCACGACGGGTACGGCAAGGCCATCGATGAGAGCACCATGCTGGGCGCCATCGAGCTGGGGGAGTACTTCGCCGGCCACGCCCTGAACGTCTTCGACCTCATGGGCGCCGACGTGGCTCAGTCGCGGGCCAGGACTCTTCTGGAGGTGCTGGCGGCCAACGGCTGGGAGACGGTGAGCCGTCGCGACCTGTTCGCCAAGCTCTCCCGCGCCGAGTTCCCCACGGTCGCCGACATGGAGCCGGCCGTCTCGCTCCTTGAGGAACACGGCTACCTGCGCACCCACACACCACCCCGGAACGGCAAGCGCGGTCGTCCGCCGGCCCCGCGCTACGTCATCCACCCGCAGGTACGGGAGGGGTTGGCATGACCGCACGGACAGACCTGCGTGGCGCCGTCCGGCCGCACAAACCGCAGAAACAACAAAAACCCCGAAACACGCATGCTGACCAGCAGCGCAGCACCCTCGGCCCCGTGCCGAGCCAGCTACCGCAGAAAGTGACGCAACCGCCGCACAAATACGCGCACTCCGCATCCCGCAGACCGGATGGACCAGCCGACCCGTATTTCTGCGGCACGTCTTGCGCTTTCTGCGGCAGCCACCCTGCCAGCCACGAACCCCCAGGTCAGGAGCCGAGCCCACTGGTTTATGCGGATTCTGCGGTTTCTGCGGCCAACCTCCGTACTCCAAGCGTTGAAGGGATCACCGTGCAGCACACCCTGAGCCCCCGTGATCACGGCGACATCGACCCGACGCTTGCGCTGCTCTCGGTTGAGGAGGCGGCCCGCCGGCTCGGTATCGGCAGGACCGTCTGTTACCGGCTCATCAGCACTGGAGAGCTGGAATCGGTCACGGTCGGCCGCCTCCGGCGCGTTCCCGCCGACGCGATTCCTGAGTACGTCGCCCGCCTGCGGGCGGCGCCCGGCCGTCCCCTTGTCCAGTCCGCAGCCTGAGAGAAGGAGCAACCGTGGGAGACGACAAGAAGCGCACCCGCCAGCCCAATGGCCGCTCCTCCATCTACCTGGGCAGTGACGGCAAGTGGCACGGCCGCGTGACCGTCGGAGTCCGGGACGACGGCAAGCCCGACCGCCGGCACGTCAAGCGCAAGACCCGGGCCGAGGTGACCGAGGCCGTGCGGGCGCTGGAGCGTCAGCGGGAGGCCAAGACCGTCCGTAAGCCCGGACGCGCGTGGACGGTCGCCACGTGGCTCACGCACTGGATCGACAACATCGCGCCGCTGGCCGTCAACGAGAACACTGCGGCCAGCTACGGGTTCGCGGTCCGGAGGCACCTGATTCCCGGACTCGGAGCACACCGGCTCGACCGCCTGCGGCCGGAGCACATCGAGCGCTTCTACGCGGAGATGCAGCGGCGCGGCAGCAAGCCCGCCACCGCCCACCAGGTGCACCGCACGTTCCGGACCGCGCTCAACGAAGCGGTCCGCCGCGGGCACCTCGGCAGAAACCCCGTGCAGTTGGCCAAGGCCCCGAAAGTTGAGGAGTACGAGGTGGAGCCCTACACCGTGGGGGAGGTGCAGCGGTTGCTCAAAGCTGCCGACCGACGCCGCAATTCCGCGCGCTGGGCCGTCGCCCTCGCCCTCGGGCTGCGGCAAGGGGAAGTGCTCGGACTCCGGTGGGAGGACGTAGACCTGGACGCCGGGTTCCTGGTGGTGCGCCGTAGTCGACACCGCCCGCGGTTCGCGCACGGGTGCGCGGAGCCCTGCGGGCGGAAGGCCGGGTATTGCCCCGAGAAGAAGCGCAGCAACCCGGAGACGTCCACCACGAAGTCCCGTGCCGGCCGCCGTGCTGTCGGCCTCCCGCAGCAGCTCGTGGACCTCCTGAGGACTCACCGAAAGGAGCAGGAAGTGGAACGCCAGGCCGCCGGGGAGCGCTGGCAGGAGGGAGGCTGGGTCTTCCCTGACGAACGCGGACGCATCGCGTCCCACCGGAAGGACTGGGCGGAGTGGAAGGCCCTGCTCACCGAGGCGAAGGTACGTGACGGGCGGCTGCACGACGCTCGCCACACGGCTGCGACGGTGCTCCTCATCCTCGGAGTCCCCGAGCGGGCCGTCATGGGCCTCATGGGGTGGTCCACCACCGCCATGGCCGCGCGGTATCAGCACATGGTCGACGCGGTGCGGGCCGACGTCGCGCGGCAGGTCGACGGGCTGATCTGGAAGGCCGACGCGACGGACACGCCGGAGGACGACGACGGCGCGGCCGGCGCACTCGTACCGGCCAACTGAGACCCGAACTGAGACCCCCGCATCACGAAAGGGCGGACCCGATTGGGTCCGCCCTCTTCGTTTTGCCTGGTCAGAGAGGTAGAGGCTGTGGCGGGAATCGAACCCGCGTAACTCGCTTTGCGATTGGCCCCCGCAGGTCAGCCCATGATCCGCCCTCGTCCGCAGCCGTTCAAACCGGTACTGACCCCGCGCCGACCGGGCCCGGCCGCGCGCCCCGGGACAGCCCCGTACGGGCACGAATGAGACGGAAACTGAGACGCACAACAACTTGGGTAGCAAGGTTTGGGATGACGTGCTCACCATCCGTGGCAGTCGGCCCAGACCGGCCCCGCCAAGCGCCGCAGGGAAGTGTCCCGCAAAACTTCTTGATAGCTCGACCGGATTGACTGCAGAATGGTGGAGTGAGTCAGGATAGTGAATTGTTTGTCGTGATGGTCACGCTCGACCGTGAGGCATCGGCGATGATTTTGACGCGCTCGGACGGCAAGGAGGCGCGGCAGCCAATGCCAAAGTCAACCTTCGCTGAGACCAGTGTGCTGTCTCGACTGCACTATTCGCCTCAACGGGGCGGACTGCTTGCCGTGACTTGCGCCGGTGACGAATTGATATTTGAGATGCCTACGCGCGATGCGGTGGCGCCGCTCGCCGACCGGCCCGTTGTGTACCTTGACCAGAACATGTGGCGGCCAGTTAGTGAGTCACTGCAGGGAAAGGTCGCCGGCAGCGATCGCAGGGATGCCGAACGACTGGCCAAGTGGGTTCAAGAAAGACGCATCATCTTGCCGGCATCGGCTGGTCACTACTATGAGACAACCAAGTGGTCCTTGGTCCAGAAGCGGTATCGACTCGGCTTGACCATCCTGCAACTGAGTCGGGGTTGGCAGATGCGCGA
Organism: Streptomyces sp. NPDC004134; assembly: GCF_042874195.1. NCBI lineage: Bacteria > Bacillati > Actinomycetota > Actinomycetes > Kitasatosporales > Streptomycetaceae > Streptomyces > Streptomyces sp. NPDC004134. The sequence continues at coordinate 25,207 of NZ_JBIAMS010000041.1, forward strand.
TCCGTTGCAGGTTCGGCGTGACGAAATTCGTGGGATGTTTCTCCGCCGGCTGGATGTCACCGAAGATGCCTCGCCTTCCCCCGTGTTTACGCTCGCTCCGAACGTAATCCACTCATCGGAGCGGGCGTCGGCCTCCCCTGTGGATACTTCTGGCTTTGCCCCTGAAATGGCATTTCGTTTGCAAGCCTTCACTTCAGCTTCTGCGCTCATCGACACCATGCTCGACACTGAGCAAGTCGAGCCTGGTCCTGACGCCGGTTGGGCCGCAAATAATCAACGCTTCAGTGATTGGCTCGACGAGCAGCCCTTGGATTCTCAGCAAAAGCGCAAGTCGATTGATGCGTTGCTAGCGTCCGACCTTCAGCGCGAGATTGCCGAAGAAGCCCATGGTGCCGGATTCCCTTTGAGTGAATTCGAGCAATGGTTGAAGAAAAGGCCAATGAACGACATTGGTTCGCTTCCTGCGGTGGGCCTTTATCGTGAGATGCTTCACCATCGGCACCTCAACAAGGGTACGAACTGGGATCCGAACGATCGGACGGACATGATATATCTGTCATGTGCGGCAGGATATGCAGATTTCGTGGTTTGCGAGAAGCATATGCGTGAACCTCTTGAGCGAGGAGTCAAGCAACTAGGTCGGCCGACAAAGGTGTTTCGGCGTTTGGGTGAAGCTGTCGCGGCGATTGCAGAAGTCGTGGAATAGATCGCTAACGGGCGCAGTCCGCGCGGCAGGTCGACGGGCTGATCTGGGCGGCCGGAGTGACGGACCCGCCGGAGGACGACGACGGGGCGGCCGGTGCACTCGTACCGGTCAACTGAGACCCGAACTGAGACCCCCGCACCACGAGAGGGCGGACCCGATCGGGTCCGCCCTCTTCATTTTGCCTGGTCATCGGCGTGGAGGCCGTGGCGGGAATCGAACCCGCGTAACTCGCTTTGCAGGCGAGCCCCTCAGCCACTCGGGCACACGGCCTTGCTGCTCCGTCGAGCGTAGGCGGGGGAGGGGTGGGGCTCAATGCGGGGCGGTGGGATGTCACACGGTGGCAACAGCGTGTGCATACGGGTGCGGGGTGCGGGGTGCGGGGTGCGTGTGCGGATTGCGGGGTGTGGGGTGTGGGGTGTGGGCTATTGCGGGGTTCCGCGCCACTGCTCGAGCATTTCCCTGCCCCAGCCGTCGCGCATCTCCCGCACCGTGTCCTTGTGGGCCGCCGGGCCGAGCGCGTCCTTGATGACCTCGCCGAAGACCTGTATCAGGTCCTCGTCGCCGACTTCCTTGCACTCCGGTGGCTCGCCGCCGCCCTCGTCGCCGGTCTCCATCGTGTGCTTGAAGTCCTCGGCCATGGCGTCCTTGCACGCACGCAGCTCCGGATCGGGGCCGCAGGCCGTCAGCAGGGCGGCGACGGCGGCCGCGGTGGCGGTTGCGGCGGCGGCCGAGGCGGTGGCGCGGGTACGGGTCCGGACGCGGGCGGTGTGCATGGCGGATCCCCCTGTCTCGCCGTGGCGATGCGACGCTACCGCCGTCGCCGCCGGGAAGCCCTAGGCCGAACGGCCTAGCGGCGGACCCGACTATGGACAGGGGCTCTTGTCGGTGTGGGGCCTTACCCTGCTGCTCATGGCCAGCCTCGAATCGCGCGACACCGACGTCGCTCCCACCGGCGCTCCGCCCGCCCCCGAGGGCGTGCTGCGGCGTCCGTACCGGGCGCTCAGCATCGGGATCGTCACCGTCGTCCTGCTCATCGCGTTCGAGGCCACCGCCGTGGGTACCGCGATGCCCGTCGCTGCCCACGACCTGGACGGCATCGGGCTCTACGCCTACGCCTTCTCCGCCTTCTACACCACCGCGCTCTTCGCCATGGTCTTCTCCGGCCAGTGGTGCGACAGCAGCGGGCCGCTGCGGCCGCTGACCGCCGGGATCGGCACGTTCGCGGTCGGGCTGGTGATATCCGGCACCGCGCAGACGATGTGGGCGTTCGTCGCCGGGCGCGCGGTGCAGGGGCTCGGCGGCGGGCTGGTGATCGTCGCGCTGTACGTGACCGTGAGCCGGGCGTATCCGGAGCGGCTGCGGCCGTCGATCCTCGCCGCGTTCGCCGCGTCGTGGGTGGTGCCGTCGGTCGTGGGGCCGCTGGCGGCCGGGGGTGTCACGGAGCACCTGGGGTGGCGCTGGGTCTTCCTCGGCATACCGCCGCTGGTCGTCGTACCGCTGGTCGTCGCCCTCCCCGCGATACGCCGCCGGGCCCGCGGCCCCGTCGACCCCGCCGCGCCGCCCGCCCTCGACCGGCGCCGCATCCGGCTCGCGCTGGCCATCGCGGCGGGCGGCGGGCTGCTCCAGTACGCGGGGCAGGACCTGCGCTGGCTCTCACTGCTGCCGGCCCTTGCCGGCGCGGCGCTGCTGGTGCCGGCGGTGCGGGTGCTGCTGCCGCGGGGCACGTACGTCGCGGCGCGCGGGCTGCCGACCGTGGTGCTGATGCGCGGTATCGCGGCGGGGTCGTTCATCGCCGCGGAGAGCTTCGTGCCGCTGATGCTGGTCACCCAGCGCGGGTTGTCCGTGACCGAGGCCGGCATGTGCCTGGCCGTCGGCGGGGCGACCTGGGCGCTGGGCTCCTGGACGCAGGCGCGGCCCCGGCTGGACCCGTACCGGACGCAGCTCGTCCGCATCGGCATGCTGCTGGCGGCCACGGCGATCGCGACGGCGCCGCTGGTGCTGGTGGAGTCGCTGCCGGTGTGGATCGTCCCCGTCGAGTGGGCCTTCGGGTGCTACGGGATGGGGATGGTCATCTCCGGTACGAGCGTGCTGCTCCTCAAGCTCTCCGCCCCCGAGGAGGCCGGCACCAACTCCGCCGCCCTCCAGCTCTCCGACAGCCTCGCCAACGTCGTCCTCCTGGCCGTCGCCGGCGTCATCTTCGCCGCCCTCGGCGGCGCGGCCGTCGGCCACGGCGCCCTGGGCGCCGGCGGCGACGCCCAGCCGGGTGCGTTCGTGGCGGTGCTGCTGCCGATGGCGGGGGTGGCGCTGGTCGGTGCGGCGGTGGCGGGGAGGCTGCGTACGGCGCCGGGGGCGAAGGCCGCTACGGGGTGAGGCGTACGGGCGTAGGGGCGTAGCGTCGTACAGGCGTGGGGGCGTGGGGGCGTACCGGCTCGGAGGGGTGGCGCCTCGATGCGTCTCGCGCCGGGTCGTGCCGGTGGTGCCGGTCGTGGCGGTCGTGCCAGTCGTGCCAGTCGTGCCAGTCGTGTTGAGTCGTGCCGGGTCGTGTCGGTACGAAACGCTTCGATGCGTATCCCTGCGTTCCGTACCGCTTCGCGTCGTATCGCTTCGATACCTGCCGGCGTCGCGCCGGGACCTGAACCGGACGTCTCCCGACCCGGGTTCGTGTGAGTCTCCTCTCGTCCGGCGCGCCGCGGGTGGCGTGTGGGGCGGCGGTAGGCTGACGCGGTTGGCCGCGAGCGGCCGCCAGTGACGACCGACCCCACCCGGAGACCGTGAGCACCACCTCTCATCACCTCTCACCGGCCTTCCCCGGCCGTGCCCCCTGGGGCACCGCCGGCAAGCTGCGTGCCTGGCAGGAAGCGGCCATGGACCGCTATCTGCAGTCCCAGCCGCGCGACTTCCTCGCCGTCGCCACCCCCGGCGCCGGCAAGACGACCTTCGCGCTCACCCTCGCCTCCTGGCTGCTGCACCACCACGTCGTGCAGCAGATCACCGTCGTCGCCCCCACCGAGCACCTCAAGACCCAGTGGGCCGAGGCCGCCGCCCGTATCGGCATCCGCCTCGACCCCGAGTACAGCGCGGGGCCGGTCGGCAAGAGCTACCAGGGCGTCGCCGTCACCTACGCCGGCGTAGGCGTCCGGCCCATGCTGCACCGCAACCGCTGCGAGCAGCGCAAGACGCTCGTCATCCTCGACGAGATCCACCACGCCGGCGACTCCCGCTCCTGGGGCGAGGCGTGCCTGGAGGCGTTCGAGCCCGCGACCCGGCGGCTCGCGCTCACCGGCACCCCGTTCCGCTCGGACACCAATCCCATCCCCTTCGTCGTCTACGAAGAGGGCAGGGACGGCATCCGCCGCTCCTCCGCCGACTACACCTACGGCTACGGCAACGCCCTCGGCGACGGCGTCGTCCGCCCCGTCATCTTCCTCTCGTACAGCGGCAACATGCGCTGGCGCACCAAGGCCGGCGACGAGGTCGCCGCCCGTCTCGGCGAGCCGATGACCAAGGACGCCACCGCCCAGGCGTGGCGCACCGCCCTCGACCCGCGCGGCGACTGGATGCCCAACGTCCTCAGCTCCGCCGACCGCCGCCTCACCGAGATCCGCCGCGGCATCCCGGACGCCGGCGGCCTCGTCATCGCCGCCGACCAGGACTCCGCCCGCTCCTACGCCAAGTTGATCAAGGAGATCACCGGGCACCGCGCCACCGTCGTGCTCTCCGACGACGCGGGGGCGTCGAAGCGCATCGACGAGTTCACGGACTCCGAGGACCGCTGGATGGTCGCGGTGCGGATGGTGTCGGAGGGCGTGGACGTGCCGCGGCTCGCGGTCGGGGTGTACGCGACGACGATCTCGACGCCGCTGTTCTTCGCGCAGGCGGTGGGCCGGTTCGTACGGTCGCGCAGGCGCGGCGAGACCGCGTCCGTGTTCCTGCCGACGATCCCCGCGCTGCTCGGCTTCGCGCACGAGATGGAGGTCGAGCGCGACCACGTCCTCGACAAGCCGAAGCCGGACGGCGAGGAGGACCCGTACGCCGAGAGCGAGAAGGAACTCGCGGAGGCGGAGAAGCAGCAGGACGAGGACACCGGCGACCAGGACGAACTGCCCTTCGAGGCGCTGGAGTCGGACGCGGTCTTCGACCGGGTCGTCTACGAGGGCGCCGAGTTCGGCATGCAGGCCCACCCCGGCAGCGAGGAGGAGCAGGACTACCTCGGCATCCCCGGGCTGCTGGAGCCGGACCAGGTGCAGATGCTGCTGCAGAAGCGGCAGGCGCGCCAGATCGCGCACAGCAGGAAGAAGCCGGCGGAGGACGCGGACCTGCTGGAACTGCCCGCCGACCGGCGCCCCGTGGTCACGCACCGCGAGCTGATGGAGCTGCGCAAGGAGCTGAACTCCCTGGTCGGCGCGTACGTCCACCAGAGCGGCAAGCCGCACGGGGTGATCCACACGGAGCTGCGCCGCGTCTGCGGCGGCCCGCCGAGCGCGGAGGCGACGCCGGGGCAGATCCGGCAGCGGATAGCCAAGGTGCGGGAGTGGGCCACCCGGATGAAGTGAGCCCGGGGGCGGAGAGGCGGCCGCGGAGGCGGGTCGGCCGCGGAGGCGGCGAGTCCGCCGCGGAGGCGAGTCCGCCGCGGAGGCGGCGAGTCCGCCGCGGACGCGGGTCGGTTCCGCCCCGGTGCGGTACGGCTCCACCGGCAGCGGGCGCAGCGCCCGTCCGGCCCCGGTACCACGGAACCTGCTGGGCTAGGCTGCGCCATGCCCACTTCCGACAGCCCGTCCGAGAGCCGGTCCGACAGCCCGTCCGACGGCAAGTACGACGTCAAGCGCGCGCTCAGGCCCTTCTACGCGCCGAGGAACACCGACTGGGAGCTGGTCGACGTACCGGCGCAGCGCTTCCTTGCCGTCGACGGCGCGGGCGACCCCAACACGACCGCCGACTACGCCCGGGCCGTCGAAGCGCTTTACGCGGTCGCGTACACGGTGAAGTTCGCCAGCAAGCGCACCCTGGGCCGGGACTTCGTCGTCGGACCGCTCGAAGGGCTGTGGTGGGCGGACCGCCCGGAGGCGTTCGTGGCGCGGGACAAGGGCGCCTGGCAGTGGCGCATGCTGATCAGCCTGCCGGAGTGGATCACTGACGGCTTCGTCGGGGAGGCGAAGGAGGCGAAGCGGGCGGCGCTGGCGAAGAAGGGCGCCCCCGCCCCGCCCGCACTGCCGCTGCTCCGCGTCGAATCGCTTCGCGAGGGCACCAGCGCGCAGCTCCTGCACGTGGGCCCGTACGACGACGAAGGGCCGGCGCTGGCCAGGCTCCACGACGAGTACCTGGCCGCGAACGGCCTCCGGATGACCGGGCACCACCACGAGGTCTACCTGAGCGACCCGCGGCGCGCCCGGCCGGAGAAACTGAAGACCGTGCTCAGGCAGCCTGTCGAACGGGCGGAGTGACCGCGCGCTCCGGGTGCCGGGACCGCTCGTAGCGCAGAAAGGCCGAGATCCGGCCGGTCACCGGGTCGTGCTCCACGACGACGTAGCGGCCCAGGACGGCGAGGGCCACGACGCAGGCACCCATCTCCAGCCCCTCCTCCACGAGGGTGCCGAGCATGAGCGTGAGGCTGTAATCGTTCTTGTGCGCCCAGCCGTTGAACGCTTCGACGACCAGCGCGCCCCCCAGATACACCCCGAGCGCCCCCAGCAGCCCGAACCGCAGATCCCGCGGCAGCCTCCGCGCCCACACGACGGCGACCACGACGCCCGCCACGGCGAGGATCGCCCCGGGCAGCACCCAGGCGTGCGAGGGGAGCGCCACCCCGGCGGTCTCCTTCCACGACTTGCCGACCTCGCCGAGGCGTTCGTGGAGGGAGACGGTCTCGTCGATGCTGAGTGTCGCGGTGGCGGCCGAGAACCCGAGCCACGACAGCCGCCCGGGGCGGGCCCCGCGCCCGCTGAGCAGCGCGGCGGCGAGGGCGACGCCGGCGACGGCGAGGAGGAGGGTGCTGTTCCACCAGGTGGCGAGGTTGGCTTCGAGGTCGACGTTGACCATGCGGCGGACGCTGGGTATGGGCTCGAAGTGGTTGAAGCCGCGGGTGAGGAGATCGGCGGCGAGGACGAGGACGGTGATGCCCCCGGCACCCCAGAGCACCCAGCGGCGGGTGGGGGGCGGGGCGGCTCCGGCGGTTTCAGCGGCGACTGCGCCCGTGGCGGCCGCTGCGCCCGTGGTGGCGGCTGCGCCCGTTGCGGCAACTTCGCCCGTGGGAGCGACTACGCCCGTTGCGGCAACTTCGGCGGGCACCGCGGCTTCGGCAGGCTCCGCTGCTTCGGCAGGCTCGGCGACAGCGGCAGGCTCGGCGGCATCCGCGGCTTCGGCACCCGGGCGGACCCCTTCGCGCGCCCGGCCGGGCCCGTCACCCCCGTTCCCCCCGCTACCCCCGTCGGCGTCGGCGTCAGCCTTGGTCTTGGACGCGGAATCGGCGGGTCGCCCGCCGGTGCCGTCCGCGTCCGGCTGGTGTATCTCAAGGTCGGTCATAATCGCGGAGATTAACGGCAGGGGACGCGGGTGAACTGCCCGGGGTGCCCTTGTATGAAGCAGTTCTCACGTCTCCTTCATCCATGAGGGGAACCGGCCCCGCCGAGGGAAAATCCGGCAGGGGGCCCGAAAGCCCACTTCATCGGTACGTTGCCGGGGTGAGACGCGGGTGAGACGCCGGGGTGAGACGGCCGGGACGGACGGCCGCGGTGGCGGGGAGGTGGTGCTTCCCCGCCACCGCGGACGGACCGGTGGAGAGCAGTCCGTGGTTCAGCAGAAGTCGGCGGAGCGCGGCGCCGAGACGTTGCCCGAGCGGTCGATGGCGCGGACGGTGATGGTGCAGCCCTTGAGCGGCGGGTCGCCGAGGTTGGGATGGTCGCCGTAGAAGGTCCTGCCGGAGATGACGTGGTCGGTGCCGCCGTCGGTGGTCACGCGGTAGCGCAGCCCGCGCGGGAAGTTGACGTTGTCACCGGCGCCGCTCCACCACACGTAGTTGGCCCCGTCGGCCACCTCCTCGGGCTGGATCCTGGTCACGGGCGACGGGGGCTCGGTGTCGGGGTCGACCCCGGTGGAGATCGTGCCGGGCGAGCTGGTCCCGGAGACGTTGCCGGCGGCGTCGCGGGCCCGCACGGTGAAGGAGTAGCTCGTCTCGGGCCGCAGCCCGGTGAACTCGGTTCCCCATCTCTCCGCCGACACGACCTTGGTCGTCTCGCCGTTGCTCACCAGGAATTCGGTGACGCCGACGTTGTCCGGCACCGTGGTGGGGTCCCAGAAGTCGAACTCCATGGTGACGCTCGTACCGGTCCGGTCCACGAACTTCGGTGGTACGGGCGTCTGCGGCGGCTCGTCGTCGCCTGCGGCCGCGGCGGGGACGACGCTGGGGACGGCAAGGGCGGCGGCGAGGAGCCCGCCGAGGAGGGCGAGCGCCGGGGCGGGGACGCGCCTACGCCGAGGGGACATCGTGGTGCGGTGCATGGTTCCTCCGGTTCTCGTTCCGATGGAGCACGTACGGAAGTACGCGCTTTCCCCCGGGAGTACGGGGCGGGGAGCCGGAGCGTTCACCGCCCGCGGCAGACGGCGTACGCCCCACCGCGCGGGTGCGCCGCGGGACGTAGCCGCAGTGCCGCTCGGGGGATGACGATCACCGGGGGCGCGCGCACGTAGCTTTCGGGGGCCTGTCGCCTATCCGTAAGGATCCGAACTCGTGACGGGAACGCACCGGCCGAGCCGACGCGCGGTCCTCGGTGCCGGCACCGGACTGGCGGTGGCCGCGGCGGGTACGCGCGCGGGCGCCTCGGTCCGCGGGCGGGGCACCGGCGGCGGCGTACGCCCGAACGTCGTGCTGATCATGCTCGACGAGGTCGGCTACGGCGACGTGAGCCGGCTCGGCGCCCGGACGATCGAGACGCCGAACATCGACGGCGTGGGCGCCAGAGGTGAAACTCGTGGTGGGAGGGATTCGAAACCGGGTCGAAATGGTCACGGTGGCGGAAGTCTGCACACGTGCGCGGGTGGGTGGTGCCCGGGGCGGCCCGGCGCGGTCGAGGGGCTTGGGGCTGGGCTGGGGGCGGGACTTGGGGGCGGGGCCTGGTGCGTGGTGGCCCCGGGCGGGCGGGATGCGGCCGCGCAGGGGGCGACGCCTGGTGGGTGGATGGGTCCGGCGGGCTGGGTGCTGCGGCGCCGGGGTGGCGGCTCGGGTACATGGTGGAGGAGGGATGCTCCCGGCGCCGGCGCCGGCGCCGGCGCCCGGGGGCGCGGGGTGCGGCGGGTGCGCCGGGAGCGGCGGGGCGGCGCGAGTGGCGGCGGCGTCGGGGGCGGCGACGCGGTTGGCGGGGGCCTGGTCGCCGGACTGCGCGGCGTCGTGGGGAGGGCGGGCGTCGGGGTGGGCGGTCTCGTAGCTGAACGGCCCGACGTGGGTTTTGGAGCATTGGGCCCCCCGGGCCGGAGCCCAGCGGCGTCCCCGGAGGAACGGGCTCCGGGCGCAGCGGCGCTCTCACGCAAGACCCGGTGCCCGCCGGCGCCCAGCACCGACCCACCCGGGGAAGCGCCGCCCAACTCCCAGCCGCACGACGGGCGTCCGCCCGGCGGCGGTGCGCAGGGGGTGCGGCCGGTGCTGCCGCAGAGGAGAGATTGGGTCGTAACTCGCGGTAACACCCCCGAATGCGGCCCGAATCGGCCCCTGGTACCGACTTTCGCCCACCCAGACGCATCCACCCGGGCCATCCGCCCTTCAGGTGGCTGGAGCGCACGCGGCAGGGATGAACTCGCGGTAACCCACCCCGAAAATTCAACCCAAACCGCCTACCGGGCCAGAGTTTCGCCCACCCAGCCACACCAACCACCGTCCGGAACACCCCGACTGAACGCAAGCGAGCCAAACTCCCGGCAATCCCTGCCGCGAACCTGGACATACCGCCCTGGCGAGCCGACTTTCCCTCATCGACACGCACGCATCCGATTGGGAGGCCAGCCGCCACCGACGACAGCTCCCGGACAGAGGGATTGGGTCACAACTCGCGTTAACGCCTCCAGCGAGCCTGGACAAACCACCCTCGCAAGCCGACTTTCGCCCATCGACACACACGTGGCCGATTCCGAGAGCGACCGCCCCCGGCGATGGCTCCCGGGCGGAGGAATTGAGCAATACTCGCGGTAACATCTCCCACGAACTGGGTCAAATCGTCCTCATAGGCCGACTTTCGCTCATCGACGTGCGCGTGGCTGATTCCGAGACCGGCCACTCCCTGCAGCGGCTCACGGGTGGAGGGATTGGGCCGTAACTCGCGGTAACACCCCTCGCGAGCCGGGGCGAATCGCCCTCTCGGGTCGACTTTCGCCCATCGGTGGGCACGCGGCCGTGCCGAGGCCCGGCGATTGCTGTCCGCGGCGCCTGGGCGGAGGGATTGGGTCGTAACTCGCGGTAACACCCCCGGATCCGGGCCGAATCGGGACCCGGGGCCGGAGTTTCGCCCGGCGGCACGCACGCACAGTCCATCGGCGCCGCAGAGGCGCGCCGGTGCGGGCTCCCCGAAGGGGTCCGGCCCGGCGGATGTGGGTCACGGCGACCCCGTACGGCCTGCGCCTACGGTTGGCCCGGGCCCGCCCCCGTGCGATGCTCACCTCCCTCAGCCCCGCCCCGGGCACACCCCACGAACACCCCCGGCCCCAGCCCTGCATCCGGCCCACCCCGCGAACGCCCCTGGGCGTCCGGCCCCACCTCTCCGGGGTTGCCCGTGACCGGTCCCGCCCTGCGCCGGTATTCGCCCCCCCGTCTGCCGGTACCGCCCGCGATCGGATCAGGCCCGGCACCGCCGTTCGCCCCCGGCGACCGGGGACACCGGTAACCCGGCTGAGCCCAGATCCGGGGGGCTACCCCACCCGCCGGGGGTATCCGCGACAGAGCGCAGCCGTCTCCGGCCTCCGCCCCCGTCCAGCGGGGACAACGGCGACCGGCGCCAGCCCGCCCCCGGCCTCCGCCCAACGTCCTACAAGAACATCGGCGATCGGCCCTGGCCCGTCTCCGGCCTTCGCCCCACGTCCGCCGGGGCAACGGCGATCAGGGCGGAGCCCGGCGAGCGGCAGCCGCCCCACGTCCGCCGGGAACCTCAGCGATCGGGGAAGACCCGGCACCCGCCGGCCCCGGCCGCCGTCGACCGGATGCATCGGCGATCAGGCCAGACCCACCGGCCGGCGGCCCGGCCCCCCGTCCGCCGAGACATCGGCGATCGGGACTGGCCCAACTCCCGGTGGCCCCGGCCACCCCGTCCGCCGGGCACGGCATCCGTAGCGGTGCATTAGGGCGCCCGCTCCCTCCGGGCCACCCATAGCCGCCGGTCTTTCGGGCCGGAGTCCGGTGTCAAGGGTGGGGCGAAGCCCC